>NZ_JBJZOJ010000046.1:0-62216 GCF_047200655.1 Streptomyces sp. MS06 | reverse complement strand
GACATGCGGGACGGGCGCGAACGCGAACGCGGGCTCCGACTCCGGTGCCGGAGCCGGTGCCGGTGCCGGTGCCGGGGAGCAGCCGAAGGCTTCTCCGAGCGCGTCGCTGGACGCCGCGTACGGCGGCGGTGCCGCCACACCCGGGACCGCCCCCACTGAGAGCATGCACACGGCAGCACCCGCGGCACCCCCCGCGGGCGGGAAGCCGACCGAAGCGGCCGACCACGGCTCGGACACCGGCCGCGGCAGCCCGTCCCCCAAGACCGACAGGAAGGCGGCCTCCGCCGAACCCACCCGGAGCGAGGCGGACACGACGCAGCAGGGCGGCTCGGAGGAGGAGCCGGCCGACGAGGCGACGACGGCCGCACCCGAGGAGACCCCGGGTACCGGGGGGAAGCAGGAGGCCAACGCGGTGCAGCCGCAGACGGTGCCGCAGGCGGCCTCCGGCGACCTGGCCGAGACCGGCACCACGCTCTGGCCGGCCGCGGCCGGGGGAGTGCTGCTGCTGGCGGGGCTGGCGATGCTGATCCGCACGAGGCGCCGCACGACCTGACCCGACCGCACACCCCGGCCCGGCGCCGCCCGCCCCGCGTACCGCAGGGGCGGGCGGCGCCGGGCGTGTCCCGGAAACCGGGCGGGGTGTCGTGTCGCCCGGCGGGCCGGGCGAGCGGGTGTCAGAGGCCGTCCCGGGCGGCCTCTCGGCGCTGCCGCTTCCCCAGCGGTGCCTGGGAGAGGTCCTCGGCCTGCGACCTGAGCTTCTTGTAGCCGTAGCCGCGCTCGTCCAGCCACGCCCTCGCCCGCTCCTCGGCGTGTTCGGTCGCCGTCAGGATGTCCTCCTCGGCCTCTCCCGAGTCGAGGAACCGGAAGGTGAAGGCCGGCCGCGCCGCGAGGTCGTAGCTGAGGTGGCCCTCCGGGGTGAAGGCCGCCCGCAGGATGTCGTGATCCGCGGCGGCGGAAAGGAGCTCGGCACGCTGGTCGCCGCTGAGCCCGTCGAAGACACCGCGGACGGTGACGCGGAAGGTACGAGTACTCATGGCGCGACCCTAACGAGGCGGGTCGGCGCCGTGCCACCGCGTTTCCGTCGGCCGGGGCGGGGCGCGTACCGCCCGGCCCCGCCGACGCACGGGGGCTGCCGGCGACGGGCGTCGGGATCGGGCAGGACCGGCGGACGCCGCCCGGCGAGGGCGACGAAGCCCGTGTCGGGACCGCCGGCCGGACCAGTCCCGGAACCGGCTCGACGGTGGGCGTCCCGGAGGTCAGAAACCGTACCGGGCGAAGTCGGCGACCGGGACGTACCCGAGGCGGCCGTAGAGGCGGTTGACGATCGGGTCGGCCCGGTCGGCGAACAGCACGACCTCCGTCGCGCCGGCGACCCGAGCGGCGCGGCTCACCTCGGCCGTCACCGCCCCCGCGTAACCCCGCCCCCGGAAGCGCCCCGGGGTGTAGACGGGGGCGACGCGTGCCTGACCGGCGACCACGGGGGTCACGCCCGCCATGGAGACGGGGGTACCGTCCGGGTCCTCCCAGATCATGAACCGCCGGCCGGGGCCGAGGGCGGCGGTCCGGTTGCCGGAATCCCGCCGGTGCGGGTCTCCGATGGCCGCGGCGAACGAGCGGTTCCAGCGGATCAGCAGATCGCGGTCCCGTTCCCCTGCGACGCGCGGCAGCCCCGCCGGACGCGACCGGGGGGAGGCGAGCCTGCCCAGACGGTACAGGCGCTGCCGCCCGCGGAGTACCGGGGCCGTACCGCTGCGGCGCCGCCATGCGTCGGCGAAAGCGGCGGCGGTGGTCTCCTCCGCGCTGACGCCGGGGAGCCGGTGACCGAGTCCGGCCAGGCGGGAGGCGAGGAGCTCGGCGTGCTCGGGTGGCACCGGGGTGAGGTTGAGGTGGCGATGCGGTGTGCGGAGGCAGGCGGCCTCGACCGCACCGGCTCGTTCCAGCCATCCGAGGACCGGTGTTCCGGGTCCGTAGGCCTCGCTTCCCGCCGCCCTCAGTGCCTCGGTGATCGTCAGCACCATGGTGTGCGCCACCGGGCGGGAGTGCAGGAAGAGCCCGGCCCGGGACGCGAACTCCTCGACGTCCTCGGTGATGTGCCAATCGCTGGAGTGCATGCCCCATGCTTGCTCACGCCGCCCCCGGCCGCCTCCTCATTTCGGCAGGGCCGGCCGGGCGGCGCCCGGTCACCGACGCGCTCGGGTTCCTGCCCTACGGCAACGGTGTGCACTACGACTCGGACGCGGGCCGCCGTCCGCTGACGCACCGGCTCGTGGCGGACGGTGCCGTACGGACGGCCCACTGCACCGACGACGGTGTCGGTCTCGTCTACCGGGGAACGCGGTGGCGGAGGCGGTCGCCGAAGTGCCGGGCTGGGGTGCCTACGTCGTCGCACGTGAGGGCGACGGAGCCGTCGAGGAGCGCATCGAGCCCCGGATGCTCCGCTCGCCCGCGTCCGCTCGCTGATCGGGCCCCGGAGTCCCGAAGGTCCTGACGTGCCCGGCCCCGGCTCCCCACTCCTGCCGCGGGCCGCACCGGGCGGGACACGCCCGTGAGGGCGTCTACCGGTGGACGATGGCCCGGCCCGGCCCGGCCCGTGGCACGGGTGCGCGGATCATCCGGCAGCCCGCTCGCGGGCCGCTGCCAGCAGGGCCTGCTCGCGCTCGGCCGTGATGCCCGTGGCCTCGCGGCCCGTGCGGGTCTCGCCGAACGCCTCGTCGAGGCCGCCGGGGCCGAACAGCCAGGCGGCGGTGTCGCGGACGGACTCCTCGACCGCGCGGCAGCGCAGGCCCGCGGCGACGGCCTTGGCCGAACTCGGCTTCCAGACCGCGGCCGTTTCCCCCTCCGGCGGGGCCCACAACGGGAGCTCTGTCCAGACCTCGACCCCCTCCTCGGCGAGGACCTGGTCGTCCACCCACTCGAGCCGTGCTCTGCCGCCGGTCTCGGCGATGCAAGCACCGAGGAACGCACCCCAGGTGGTGTTCGCGGGCGTGCCGCTGACCAGGTACGTGCCGGCGTCCTCGGCTTCGACCCGGTCCAGGCCGAAGATCGCGATGTCACGGGCGTCGATCAACTGCATCTCGCGGTCCGGTGCGCCCGGAGCGACCATCGGGCCACCCTGAGCAGCGCGGCGCAACCACCAGGTGAGACGGCGCGCACGATCGTGGGGTCCGATGATCAGGCCGGGTTCGAGGATCAGCGTGCGCCCGGGAAAGCCCTGCTCCACGGCCGCCTCACAGCCGGCCTTGAGCGTTCCGTAGTCGCCGTCGTCCGGGCCCGCGTTCCCGTCGCCGTGATGACGGGGCGAACGCTCGTCGACGGGCTCGGCGGGCCAGCCGGGACGAGCGTTGACGGAGGACACGAACAGATATGTCGACGCGGACTCGGCCAGGGCTTCCACCGACGCCTTGACGACGCGCGGAACGTAGCCGCACACGTCCACGACGGCATCCCAGGGACCCGCCTCGGCCAGCCGCGCCAGGTCCGGGAGGTGTTCGCGGTCGCCACGCACCGTCTCGACGCCGTCCAGGTCGGTCTGGGTCCGGCCCCGGTTGAAAACGGTCACCTCCCAACCGCGTCGCAGCGCCTCCTGGGCGAAGGCCCGCCCGAGGAACACCGATCCACCCAACATCAGAAGTCTCATGCCGCGAAGCCTGCGCTCGGCACTCCGCCGCGAAACAGGACTCTGCCGTGAGCAGAGCAGCCGGGAGTCGGCGAGCCGGGCTGCCCCGAGTCGCACCGACCGCGCCCGGCGAGGTCCGTGGGGGAAGGCTGCCTCCTCCGCGGGTTCCCACGACCGCTTCCGAACCCCCAGCGGACCCCGCTGAGGCCGATCGGCGTTGTCGGACCCCCGCCTTACGGTGTCCTCATGAATGCGCATGCGTTCGCCCGCCGGGCCGTCCGGGCCGCCGCCGACGTGTTCCTCGCGAGAATGATGAACTGCGTCGCCTCCTCGATGTCGAGGCCCGGCAGCAGTTCCCCCTGCTCGTCGGCGAGCAGGAGCTGCAGCGAGACGGCGTCCTCGGCCCCCCGGTAGGGCCGGATCCCCCGACTGCGGAACGACGTCTGCTCCACCGTCAGCCGCACTCCCGCACGCAGCGCCGGGTCGGTGCGCAGCCGCCGGGCGTACTCGAAGGTCAGGTCGATCAGTGACTGCAGCCTGAGGGTGCACCGCGGTGCCTGCAGAGCCTCGGCCTGCAGGTTCAAGAAGAGGGCCGCCGCAGCCTCCAGGATGGCCCGCCGGGTTCTCAGGGCTCTCTCGTGGCGCACCAATTCGTGGATCCTACGAAAATAAGACAGGTCGACCTGTAGGGTACGACCCGGCCGCTAGCACGCATGTTCAGCTGACTGTTCTCGGAGACCACAGACATGCACAATGATCTGACGGCGCAGGCGTGCGCCGATCGGCATGCGACAGGGGTTCCCCAGGTACGGCAGGCAATGCCGCGGTACGCCGGGCGGCAACTGACGCGTACTGTGCCCCGAGAATACGCACACCGGGCAGCCGTGGCGGAGGTCTTTCTCACCGACTGGGCACCAGATCGACCCGACGGTTTCCTGGTCAGTGCGCAGTGGCCGCGCGGCCACTCGTTCTTCGCGCCGCGCGCCGGATACCAGGACCCCCTGCTGCTGGCGGAGTCCGTACGCCAGGCCGGTGTGCTGCTGGCGCACGCGGAGTTCGGCGTCCCGCTGGGCCATCAGTTCCTGATGGGCGGCCTCTCCTACACCGCCACGCCGGAAGCACTCGCCACGTCCTTGATCCCGACCGAGGTGGCACTGCGCGTGACCTGCCACAATGTCGTCGAGCGAGGTGGTCGTCTGGTGGCGATGCGCTACCGGACGACGCTGCTGCGCGAGGAGCGGCCGGTCGGATTCGCGGAAGCGGAGTTCAAGTGCATGTCGCCCGCGGTCTACCGGCGACTGCGGGGAGAGAGGCCGACCAGCGCGAGCACCGGACCCGGCGGTGTGGTCGAACCGGCGTCGGTCGGCCGGCTGCTCCACTCCGACGTGGTACTCCGTGAGCCCGAGGACATCGCTCACCCCCCGCACCGCTGGTTGTTGGAGGTGGACACCCGGCATCCCATCCTCTTCGACCATCCGGTCGACCACGTACCGGGGATGGTGCTCATGGAAGCCGCGCGCCAGGCGGCCCAGGCCGTTCACCACGCGCCGGTGCTTGCTCTCAGCATGGACAGCAGGTTCCTGCGCTTCGCCGAACTGGACGCCCCCTGCTGGATCGAGGCCGAGAGCGAGCCGACCGGGGGAGGCCGCTCGCGCGTGGAGGTGAGGGCCACGCAGAACGGCAGCACGGTGTTCACCGCACAGCTCGGCACGTGGTCTCCGTGAAGCGCGGGACCTCGTGAAGCGCGCGCCCGCGGCCCGCCCCCGGGCCTGGATGATGCCCGCGAGCGGATCACGCGATGGGAGAAGTGCTGGGGCTCTCCGCGTACGACAGTCTGGACGGCAGCCGGCGGACTGCCGTCGACTGCGCCATCACCCAGTGGTTCGACGAAGGGGACGGGGTGCCAGGTGCTCGTCGCCGGTCCGCAGGACGACTGGCCCCGGCGGTGCGAGATCCTCGGCACCGCCCTGGAGTACCGGGGGCAGTGGTGAATTGCCGCCTCACCGGGTGGATGCGGCGGGGTCGTCCAGGACGCCGAGGGTGTCGAGGAAGGCGGTTGCCGCCGGCGTGGGAGTGTGCGGTGTCCAGATGATGTACTCGACGCGGGCGGGTGCGTCGAGGACCCTGATCGTGGTGACGCCGCTGAGTTGGGGCACGTAGGCGGAGGGAAGCATGGCCACGCCGAGGCCGTGACCGACGAGCCGGGCGAGGAGTCTGCGTTGGTGACCTCGTAGGCGACATCACGGGTCAGGCCGGCGGCGGTGAAAGCCAGGTCCGACTGGATGCGGCCCGCGGTCTTCGCCGGGAGGTCCACGAACACCTCCGTGGCCAGCCTGCGGAGGTCCACGGCCGGTTCCAGGGCCAGCGGGTGGTCGGGGGCGACGACGGCGACGAGCCGGTCCCGGGCCAGTTCGCGCACCCTGACCCCCTCGGGGCGTTCGGTGGTCGGCAGGCCGAGGAAGGCCACCTCGACGGCGCCCTGTCTGACCTGTTCGATGAGTTCGTCGCTGGCCCCGACCCGGAGGCTGATGCGCACCTGCGGGTAGTGGCTCCGGAACTCCCGCAGCGTGTGGGGGATGTCGACGGCGGCGACGGACGGGATGACACCGACGGAGAGCTGCCCG
Organism: Streptomyces sp. MS06; assembly: GCF_047200655.1. Lineage (NCBI taxonomy): Bacteria > Bacillati > Actinomycetota > Actinomycetes > Kitasatosporales > Streptomycetaceae > Streptomyces > Streptomyces sp. MS06. Next base: position 55,976 of record NZ_JBJZOJ010000046.1, on the reverse strand, counting down.
CGTACCTCTCCCACGGCGGCGGCGACCTCCGCGACAGCCCTTTCGGCGGCGTCGAGGCACTGGCGCGCAGCGGGGAGGAAGGCCGCGCCGGCGGGAGTCAGCCTCACCCGCCGCGTGGTGCGCTCGAACAGTCTTGCGCCCAGTTCCTGTTCGAGGCGGGCGATCTGGTGGCTCAGCGCCGACTGGACGACCAGGCAGCGTTCGGCGGCCCGGGTGAAGCTGTTCGTCTCGGCCACGGCGACCACGTAGCGCATCTGCTGAAGCTCCATGAGATCCATCGTGCATCGCGATCAATGAGATGACAAACATGTGTTGGACTCATGGATGACAGGCGGGCCACCATGAGGAAGCGCCCGGCGCGGGGCCGTTCCGACCGGACGACCGCGCGCCGCCCGCATCGCCGAACAGCGTTACGGCACCGAGGTGTTGCGGCCGCCCCGCGAAGCGCTCCGGCGGAGTCCGTACGCCCGCCGCGGGCGGGGACTCCTCGACCCGCGCGCCCCGGCCGGCCGTCGGCCACGGCGAGGGCCGTCGCTGACGGTCCTCGTCACCCACGCCTCGTCACACATGTCCACCCGAGTGCCCTGCTGGAGAGAAGCAATGTCCGTACAGGACCAAACACGCTCGTCGTCCGAGGCGAAGGCGTGGCTGGGCGTCGCGTCCATCACCGCCAGCCTGTTCGTCTTCCTCACCACGGAGCTGATGCCGGTCGGCCTGCTCACCCCGCTGAGCGAGAGCCTGGACATCTCCGCCGGCGTGGCCGGACTCATGGTGACCGCGCAGGGTGTCGCGGCCGGGCTGGGCGTGCCGTTCATCGTGGCCTGGACCCGCCGAGTGAACCGGCGCGCCCTGCTGTCGACCCTGCTCGCGGTGCTGGCCCTGGGGAACCTGATCACCTCCGTCTCCCCGAACTACCCGCTCATCCTCGCGACCCGGTTGTGCATGGGATTCGCCAGCGGGGTCTTCTGGGCCATCGGCGTCAGCATGGCGATGCGGATCGTGCCGGAACGCCACGCCGGCCGGGCGGCCGCGGTGGTCATGTCCGGGATCTCGATCGCCACCGTCGTGGGCATCCCGCTGGGCACCGTCGTCGAAGCGCACACCGACTGGCGGAACACGTTCGCGATCTGGGCGGGCCTCAGCCTGCTCGTCTTCCTCGCGGTCGCCGCACTCATCCCGTCGCTGCCTTCGGACAACGCCGTCTCGGTCCGCGAGGTCTTCGGGCTCCCCGTGCGCAACGTACAGCTGCGGACCGTGCTGTTCATCGTCATCTTCTTCGTGCTCGGCCACTTCGGCGCCTACACCTTCGTCCGGCCGTACCTCGAGGAGAACGCCTCCGCGACCTCCACCTTCATCACCACCGTGCTGATCATCTTCGGTGTCGGCGGTGCCGTGGGGAACTTCATCGCCGGCCACACCGTCAACAAGTCCCTGCGCGGCACCTTCGTCGTCGGCGTCATCTCGCTGCTGGCCGCGCTGCTCCTGCTGCGGACCGTCGGCGACGCGGAGACCGGCGCCGTCATCGCGCTGATCCTGTGGGGACTCTCCTTCGGCGCGGTGCAACTGGCCCAGGTCAACATGACCCTGTCCGCCGCACCGGAGACCTTCGAAGCGGCGATGTCACTCAACACCATGGCCTACAACACCTCCATCGCACTGGGAGCGCTGTTCGGCGGACTCTTCGTCGACCACCTGGGTGTCACCAGCGTGCTCTGGTTCGGTGCGATCCTCGCGGGGGCCTCGCTGCTGCTCAGGCTCGGCACCGGCCGGAGGAAGACCCCGGCCGCCGTCTCCGAGGACGACCTGGCTCCCACCGCCGGATGAGCCCCGGCCGACGGGCGACGGGCGCACCCGGCCACGGCATGTGGCCGCCCTCGGCCGCCCTCGGCCGCCCGGGGCCACTCGGGCCGCGGGGAGGGCGGCGGCGGGCTCCGGTCGTGGGGCGGGGAGTGGTCGCAGGCCCGGGGAGTCCCACGGGCACGGGGCAGAGGGGTGACCGCCGCAGACGGGCCGACGATGCTGTAGCCCATCGGGGGCAACCACGGGTCAGACGGCGGGAGTGCGGGAAGCGATGCCAGGGACGAGACGGGAGGCATCATGGGTTTTCTCGACCGGGCCAAGGAACAGACCCAGCAGGCTCTGCAGGAGGGCCGGCACAAGGTGGACGAGGTCCAGGCACGGCGTGCCGGGGGCGACCTGCTGAAGAAGCTCGGCGCGGCGTACTACGCCGAACACCGCGGCAGCGGCACCCCCGATGCCACGCAGCAGGCACTTGCCGCGCTGGAGGCCCACGTCACCGCCCACGGTGACGGGTTCCTGCACGGTGTCTGACCGGTCCGGCGGGCGCTCACCTCGGGCCGCACGCCGTCCGGCACCCCCGGAAACGGGGTGAAATCGGCCAGGTTCCCGCCGGCACCCGGGATGGCCGCAATGGGCGGTTGCGATCTCCGATCCGTCGGCGTTACCTGGCAGAGGATCGCGTCGGGGAGGCACCAGCGCCTCCCCGACCCGCCGGAACGCCGACCGGGGTACCACCGCCGGTCGACCCGGCGACGCGCCCGCGCGCCGGACGGCGCGCGAGGCGACCCGGTGGCCCGTACCCGGGTCCCGGGCGTGCCATCGCGCCGGGGGAGAGGCCCGGGGACGGGAGGTTGCACGGGTGCCTGGTTCCGTTGCCGGGGGAGACGAGTCCGCAGAGACTCACGAGCGCGGGGCCGTCGGCCGGGCGGTTCGTGATCAGCGCACCGAGGAGGACCGCAGGGCGGACGCGCGCGCGGGCGCCGACGCGGGACTGGACTCGGCGCAGGCGGCCGCGCGCCTGCAACGGTTCGGACCCAACTCCCTCGAGGAGGAGGAACACAGCGTCCTCGTCGAGTTCCTGTCCCACTTCTGGGGTCCTATCCCGTGGATGATCGAGGCCGCGCTGGCGCTGACGGCGGCCACCGGCCGGTGGGCGGACTTCGCGATCATCCTCGCCCTGCTGCTCCTCAACGGTGTCGTGGGGTTCTGGGAGGAGCACCAGGCGCAGAGCGCCATCGCCGCGCTCAAGGAGCGGCTGGCGAAGGTGGCACAGGTCGAACGCGACGGGGTGTGGACCACGGTGCCCGCCACCGAACTGGTTCCGGGGGACCTGGTGCGGATCGGCCGGGGGGATGTCGTGCCCGCCGACGGGACCGTGGTGCGGGGTGAGGGCGAGGCGGACGAGTCGGCCCTGACGGGGGAGTCGCTGCCGGTGCCCAAGGGCCCCGGGGACGACATGTACTCCGGGTCCGCGGTGTCCCGGGGCGGGCCGGTGATGCGCGTGCTGGCCACGGGGGCCCGCACCGTGTTCGGGCGTACCGCGCAGTTGGCCGGCCGGGCCGCACCGGTGAGCCACTTCCAGCGCGCGGTCGTCGACATCGGCAAGTACCTGAGCCTGCTCGCGCTCGGACTGGTGGCCGTGATCATCGTGCTGTCGCTGCTGCGCGGGAACAGCGTGGCCCGCACGCTCGAGTTCGCGCTGGTGGTGGTGATCGCCTCGATCCCCGTCGCGCTGCCGGCGGTGCTGTCGGTGACCATGGCCGTCGGTGCGCGGTACCTGGCCAGACGCGAGGCCGTGGTCAGCCATCTGCCGGCCGTGGAGGAGATGGCCGGGGTGGACGTGCTCTGCGCCGACAAGACGGGCACCATCACCCGCAACGAGCTGGCCGTCGCCGGGGTCGTCGTGCTCGAGGAAGGGACGGACGAGGAGCGGGTCCTGCTGCAGGCGGCCCTCACCGCGGAGCCGGGCGGCTCCGACCCCATCGACCAGGCGATCCTCGAGGCATGCGGCGCCGACCGGCTCGAGGGCTGGCGGACGACCGGGTTCACCCCGTTCGACTCGGCCCGCAAGTTCGCCCGGGCCGAGGTGCGGGGGCCCGGACCGGAACAGGCCGTGGCGAAGGGAGCGGTGCAGGCCGTCGTCGGCCTGGCGCAGGCCGACTCCTCCGTCGCGCAGCGCGTGGAGGAGGTGACGCGCGACTTCGCGAGCCGGGGGTTCCGCGCCATGGCCGTCGCGTGCGCCGACGGCGGCGGCTGGCGGGTGACCGGGATCCTCGGGCTGCAGGACCCGCCGCGGGACGACTCCCGCGCGACGCTCGAGGAGGCCGGCCGACTCGGTGTCCAGGTCAGGATGGTCACCGGTGACCGGGTGGAGATCGCCCGGGAGATCAGTGCCCGGGTGGGCCTGGGCACCGACGTACTGGACGCGGACCGGATCGAACGGCTCGAAGGGGACGACCTCGCGCGCACGGTGGAGCAGGCGGACGGCTTCGCCGAGGTGGTGCCGGAGGACAAGTACCGCATCGTGAGCGCCCTGCAGGAGCACGGGCACATCGTCGGCATGACCGGCGACGGGGTGAACGACGCTCCCGCGCTGCACCGCGCGGATGCGGGGATCGCGGTGTACGGCGCGACCGACGCGGCCCGCGCGGCCTCCGACATCGTCTTCCTGGCCCCCGGCCTCTCGACGATCGTCGAGGCCGTCCACCGGTCCCGCGAAGTGTTCCGGAGGATGAAGAACTACGCGATCTACCGGGTCACCGAGACCATCCGGGTGGTGCTCTTCGTCACCGCCACCATCGTGGTGTTCGCCTTCTTCCCGGTCACGCCCATCCAGGTGGTCCTCCTCGCCATCCTCAACGACGCGGCCATCCTGTCCATCGCCTACGACCGGGTGCGGCCCTCCTCGAGACCGGAGCGCTGGGACCTGACCGAGGTCATGTCGATCGCCGCCGTCCTCGGCCTGTTCGGCCTGGTGTCGACGTTCGTGCTGGTGTGGGTGACGCACCTGCCGCTCGACCTGGCGGACGGCGACGTACGGACCCTGATCTACCTCAAGCTGTCGGTCAGCGGGCACCTCACGGTCTTCCTCGCCCGTACCCGCGGCCCGTTCTGGTCGTACCGGCCGTCCTGGATCCTGCTCGGCGCAGTGGTCGGCACCCAGATCCTGGCCACCGCGATCGCACTCACCGGTTTCCTCATGCAGCCCATCGGGTGGAGCCTGGTCGGCCTCGCCTGGGGCTGGGCGGTGCTCGAGTTCCTGCTGCTGGATCCGATCAAACTGGTCGCCTACCGGACCCTGGAGCGGCACGGGAAAGCGGCGGCGGCCGTCGGCGACTGATCACCTCCGCGCGACGGCCGACGCCCGGACCGGGTACGCCGGACCCCGCAGCCGAGCTCCCGCCCCGCAGCCGGGCGGCCCCCGGTTGCCACCGCCCGCTCATGAGGCGGGCGGGGTGCGTGAGGCCGGCACCGCCGCGAGCCCCGTGACCAGCGCCGCGGTGGCGCGGCCCAGCAGCGGCTTCGCCCGGGCGCGGTCCTCCAGGCCGCCCACCAGGGCGATGCACAGGTCGGCGGCGTCCTCCGGTTCGTCGATCGCGGCCTCGCGGAGCAGAGCCGTCAGCAGGGTGCGCAACCGGGCGGTGAAGTCGGCGCAGACGTCGCCGAACAGCCGGGCCTCGGCGTCGAGGAGCTCGGCGGTGTGCGGGGAGTCCCCGGCCAGGTCCAGCACCAGATCGAGCTTGGCCTCCAGCACACCGTGGACGCGGTCGGCGACCGGATCCCGGGAGGCGGCCGCCTCCCGGGCCCGCGCGAGCGCCTGCTCGTGCAGGCGCCCGGCGAGCAGCCGGAGAGCGTGGTCCTTGTTGCGGACGTACTGGTAGAGCGCCGACCGCGACACGCCCATCTCCCGCGCGATGTCGTCCATCGTGGTGCGCCGCGCCCCGTACCGGGTCAGGCAGGTGTAGGCGGCGTCGAGGACCTCGTCGGTGCGATCGGCAACGGGCATCTCAGGCCAGCTTCTTCAGCAGCTCCTGCGCCAGCGGGGCCGAGGAGGCGGGGTTCTGGCCGGTCACCAGGTTGCCGTCGACGACGACCTTCGGCGCCCAGGGCTCACCGACCTGCACGTCCACACCGGCCTGGACGAGGCGGGACTCCAGCAGCCACTTCGCCTTGTCCGCCAGGCCTGCCTGGGTCTCCTCGGCGTTGGAGAAGGCGGCGACCCTGCGTCCCTCGAACGCGTTGCTCCCGTCCTCGTCGACGGCGGCCAGCAGCGCGGCGGGCGCGTGGCAGACCACGCCCAGCGGCTTGCCGGACCTCAGTGCCTCGGCCAGCAGCGCGCCGGAGTCGGCGTTGACGGCGAGGTCCTCCATCGGGCCGTGCCCGCCGGGGTAGAAGACGGCGTCCCAGTCGTCGAGGCTCACGTCCTCCAGCCGGACGGGGGAGGCGAGCTCCGTGAGGGAGGCGAGGGCGTCGGCCATCCTCCGTGCGCCCTCGTCGCCGCCGTTGACCTCGGGCGCCAGGCTGCCCTTGTCCACCGTCGGTACGACGCCGCCGGGCGTGGCCACGGTGATCTCGTGGCCCGCGGCCCTGAACGCCTCGTACGGGGCGACGGCCTCCTCGGCCCAGAAGCCGGTCGGGTGCTTGGTACCGTCGTTGAGCGTCCAGTGGTCGGCGCCGGTCATCACGAAAAGGATCTTCTTGGCCATGGTGGGGTCTCTCCGAGTCGGGTGCTTGACGGACTGACGTTCCGAACCCGGATCGTCAGTGCGTCCGTGTGATCGACCGTAGACCCGCTCCCGGCGAGGCGACCAATGAGCACACCGATACGAGGTATCGGCCTGCCGATGCCTGAGGCCGGGCCACACCTCCAGGCGCCGACCTGCGCTTTCGCCGGACTGCCGGGCCCGGCGGGGTGCGGACGCCGACCTGGGGCGCCGACGCGGACGTGGGGCGCCGATGCCGGCACGGGCGCCGGCCGGTGCGAGGCGGCATCCCGCTCCCCGGGCCGGCCGCCGTCCGGCACCCCGCCCGGGCGCGGCGACCGGCGGTGCGGGTGCGGGGCGGAACGCCGCGTTCCCGTAGGCTCGCCGCCATGGACGATCGCGCTGCCCCCGTGCCACGGCCGGTGGACCTCAACTGGCTGCGCACGTTCCTGGCGGTGTACCGGTCGGGCTCGTTCACCGCCGCCGCGGAGCAACTGGGCATGTCCCAGTCGACGGTGACCACGCAGGTGCGTTCCCTGGAGGAGCGCCTGGGCCGGGAACTGTTCGAGCGCCGCGCCCGAGGGGTCGCCCCGCTCCCGTACGCCCGCGACGTCGCCGCTCAGGTGGCGGGCGCCCTGGACCGGTTGACCGGGCTCACCGCCGGGGCGTCGGGCGGGGCCGCGGAGCCGGTGCGGCTGGCGGGCCCCGCCGAGTTCCTGTGCACCGTCCTGCTCCCGTCACTCGGGCCCCCGGTGGCCGACGGAGTGCGGCTGCGTGTGGCGACCGGCCTGACCCAGCCGCTGCTCGAAGAACTCCGGGCCGGCCGCCACGACCTGGTCGTCGCGACTCAGCGTCCCCGCGGCCGGACCCTCGAGTCCGAGCCCCTGGCCGACGAGGAGTTCGTCCTCGTCGCCGCTCCCCGCTGGGCGCAGGCCCTGAGCGGCCGGGACCTGCCGGTGGCGCTCGAGAGCGCGCCCCTGGTCTCCTACGCCGAGGATCTGCCCATCGCGCGCCGCTACTGGCGCCATGTCTTCGGCCGCCGCCTCGGCAGCCAGGCCGCGGTCACCGTCCCCGATCTGCGGGGAGTCGTCGCCGCGGTGGTCGCCGGGATGGGCTGGAGCGTCCTGCCCGGCTATCTCTGCCGAGCCGAACTGGCCTCCGGGGAGGTGCAGTTGCTGCACGAGCCCGAGGACCCGCCGATCAACACGGCCTACCTGGTGCAGCGGCCGGGCGGTTCGCCCAACCCGGACGTCGCCGCGGTCCGCGACCGGATCCGCGCAGCCGCCAGGAGGTGGTGAACCACCGTACTGCGCGGCAGCGTACGGGCCGGGCGGACGCCGATGCCCCCGGACCGGTCCCGGTCCGGGGGCACCCGGGCTGCGTCCCGGCGGACGCCGGGGTGGTGCCTCGCGCCGTGCTACGGCATCCGGGTCTTCCAGATCCCGCGGCCGTGCGTGGCGACGTACACCTGGGAGCCGTCCGGGCTCGGCGAGAGGTACACCGCCGGCGAGGTCGGCAGGTCGGTGCCCAGGCGGGCCCAGTGGCCGGCCGAGGTGCTGGTGAACACACCCAGGTCGGTGGCGACGACGAGGGTGCCGTCGCCGGAGATCAGCGCCGCGTTGGCCGGGGCGTCGGGGAAGGAGTCGGAGGCGGAGGCGTCTCCGCTCACGTCGGCCCAGGTGCTGCCGCCGTCCGTGGTCTTCCAGACGTGGCCGTAGCCGGCGCCGGGGCCCTCGTTCCAGTGCCGCGAGAAGCCGTTGACCACCGCGTAGACCGTGCTGCCGGAGGCGTCGGACGGGTCGATGGCCAGGCTGGAGATGTAGCGGTTCGGGAAGGCTTCGGGAAGGCTCACCTGGTGCCAGGTGCCGCCGTAGTCGGTGGCGATGCCGCGCCCGAAGGCCTCGGTGACCGTGTAGCAGGGGCCGCACCAGGCCGCCCACGTCACGTGGTTCCGGCTGGCGACGGCCGAGGCCGAGTGGCCGGCACCAAGGTCGTACAGCTTGGTCCAGTCGGCGCCCGAGGTGCTGTCCCAGGTCTTGGTGTTGCCCCAGACGTACCGGCCGCCCGCGACCCACAGGCCGTTCGGGTCCGTCTCGTCGGCGCTGAACGGCGCGATGAACCGGGCCCCCGGGTCGCCGGGCGCGATGTCCGTGATCACGTCCTCCGACCCGTCGTCGCTGGCCGTGTAGCCGCAGTTGTTCGTGATCTGCAGGGCCAGGTCGACGTACTCGCCCACCGTCTGGCAGCCGTTGTCGGGGTTGACGAGCTGGTCGCCGCCGTCCCCGCCGAACGGGGAGACCATCTCACCGTTCGGATTCAGCTGCCGGCCCTGGTAGGTGGCGCCACGGGGAGCCAGCAGCGAGACCCCGTTGTCCTGCAGGCCGCCCCAGACCGCGTCGCCGCTGCCGTCGGTCATCCTCCCCGCACGCACCGAGTAGTACTGCAGGTCGCGCAGGGTGCCCGAGGCGTTGAGGTTGCGCCAGCCGGTGCCGGTCTGCGCGGTGGGGCGGGCGTAGGCGCCGCCGTCGTTGCCGACGAACACCTCCGGCGTGCCGCCCTTCCACCCGGAGAAGGCGAGGGCGTGCTGGTCGGAGTGCATCACGTCGCCGTCGCAGGAGTTCTCGGCCGGGTCGTACGAGAAGCACGGCATGCCGAAGTCCCAGTACCGGCCGATCGACTTCCAGGTTGCCCCGCCGTCCCGGGACTCGAACATCTCCTCGAGGCCCAGGTAGACGTGGTCGGGATCGCTCGGATCGACCGCGATGACCTGGTCGTACCAGGACTGGGTGCCGGGCTGGTAGCCGGTGCCGATCTCGCTGACCTTCATCGCGGAACCGCTCGTCGACAGGGACGAGGAGGTCGCGATCTGCTTGAACGGTCCTGCGGCGTCGCCGTTGCCGCTGACGTACACGCCGGCGAGGACCGAGTAGACACCCGATCCGGAGGCCTTGTTGAGGAGTTTGGGCGACTCCATCGACACGTACAGCTTGCTGCCGTCGGCCGCGTAGGCGAAGGAGGCGTTGCCGATCTCGGCCGGGTTGATCGCGCCGGTCGGGTTGGCCCGCTTCCAGGTCGTGCCGGCGTCGTCCGAGTAGTAGAACCCGTTGTAGTCGGCGCCGCTGCGCCAGGCCACGTTGGCCAGGAGCGCGGTTCCGTCGCTGCCGGGCCGTACGGCGATGTCGTTGGCGATGTCCGCGTAGTGGCCGTCCACCCCGCAGCCGACGCCGCTGATGCCGACGCCTGCGCAGGGGGCCAGGACCTTCGTCCACGCGGTGGACGGGCCGGCCGACAGCGCGCGCCGGAAGACGCCGTGCGAGGAGGCCGCGAAGACGTATCCCGCGGCCTCGTCGAAGGTGACGGTGTGGATGGAGGCCGAGTCCAGCTCCGTGCCGCCCACCTTGTCGCTCTCGCTGAAGGTGCCCGTGACCGGGTCGGCGAGGCGGTACACGCCGCTGCCCAGGTAGTTGTCGGACGCGGTGGTCGCCTCACCGGTGGCCAGCCACAGCGAGCCGTCGGGGGCGACCGCGAGGGCGCCCACCGACAGGGCGGGCAACCGGTCGGCGATCGGCGCCCAGGTGCTGCCGTCGTCGGTGGAGCGGAACACGCCTCCGCCCGCGGCGCCCGCGTAGACCACGCCACGGTGCGTGGGATCGGTCGCCAGCGCGGCGATGCGACCTGCGGAATGTCCGGCGCCGCCACCCGAGTTGGAGGCCGAGTGGTCGCGGTAGTGCAGCGCGTCCTCGTTGTACGGGGAGGTGGTGACCTCGTTCCAACTGCCGGACGCCACCGGCATGTGGGTGATGTGCGCCCAGGCGTCGGCGTACGCCCCCGAGTCGATCTGCCCGCTCGGGGAGAGCCTCGGTTCGTCGAACGCGTCGAGCGACTCCATCAGTTCGTGGGACTCCTCGCCGGCCACGTCGTGGCGGCCGGACCCGGATCCCGTTTCGTCAGCCCCGTAGGCGGTGACATGTCCCGTCCCCGCTATCAGGAGTGCCGCAGCGACGGCGGCGAGAGCCGCCCGACCGCTCCTCTCCGCGCTGCGGCGCGGTCTGCGCCGTGCGGAATACACACGCATGCACTGTCTCCGGCTTCTTCGGCGTGAGTGGCGACCGCCCCTACGGCCGCACAAGAACTCCTACTGCCGAGTGCCGGAACCGTACTGCCGTTCTCCGGTCGCACCCCAGTGACTTACAGCAATTTTATTACCTAACATACGTAACGAAAGCCAAAAATAGTCCCGTTGGCCATCAGGGGCCACAGAGTGACTGCCGGGCTCCCCCTTCCTACAGCGCACACGGCTCGCTCGCCGTCACCCTCGCCCGTCTCGCGCCGCGGCCGGTGCCGGCGTCGGCGTCGGCACCGGGAAGGGGAGGCGGAGACTCGAGCTCTCCGGCGGCGACGGCACGCCCGACATGGCGTCAGGCGCTGGGCGTGGAACGGGACTTCCGTCTCCGGAGCGGTGGAGTGCGCCCCCGCCGCCGCGCGCTCCTCACTGGGACGGCGGCCGTGCGGTCCACCCCGGGAGGCGGGGTGCCGCGGAAAGTGCCCGCCCGTGCGACCGGGCGGGCGCCACCGCAGGGCGTTTCACGGCGCCAGGAGGCGACGGAGCGCGTCGGCCTGGGCCCGGGCGAGGTCCTCCTGCTCCCGGGCCGGGTACTCGTGCAGGTGGCGCAGGGACCAGCGGTCGAGGCACTGCAGCACCTCGCCGATCAGCGCGGCCTGCAGGGAGGGCGGAAGGTCCGCGCGGATCGCGCCGCACTCGCGGCCGGTGGCCAGCGTGCGGTCGAGCCATGAGCGGATCGACTCCCACGCCTCGCGCAGCGCCGGACTGTGGCCGGTGGGTGCGTCGGGCAGGTAGAAGAGCTTGCCGACCTCGGCGTGCCAGGTGCCCCGGCCGGCGATGCCGAGCAGGTCGAGGAGAAGGTCGGTGACCCGGTCCCAGAAGTGCGGGCCGGCCAGGTCCCGGGGGGCGGGGATGTCGAGCATGGAGGCCAGTTCGCCGAGTGCCTCGCCGACCACCGTGTCGAACAGCACCGCTTTCGACCCGAAGTAGTGGTAGAAGGAGCTCTTTCCCATTCCGCAGGCATGGATGATCGCGTTGAGTGAGGCGTGCTCGTACCCCTCGGCCGCGAACTCCCGCGCGGCGGTCTCGAGCAGCCGTCGGCGGCGGTCCGGCGCGAGTTCACCTGCTGGCATGCGAGGCAGCCTACCCGTTGTGTACCAGCCGGTCCAACCCTGCTACGGTCGCTGTGGACCAGCCGGTACAACATGTGGGGTGGCGGATGCGGACAACGCTGGACGTGAAGGCGCAACTCGACCGCGCCCGGGGGGACCGCCTCCGGGTGCTGATCGTCGGCGCAGGGGTGGCGGGCGTGACCGCCGCGCGGCTGCTGCGCGCCGACGGCCTGCATCCGCTGCTGGTCGAGCGGGCGGGCCCGGACGGGGACGAGGGCTACATGCTGGGCCTGATGCCCTTCGTCGACCCGGTGCTCCGCCACCTCGGGGTACTGGACCACTACCTGGAATCCAGTGTCGCCATGCACGAGTACCGCCTGCGCGGTGCGTCGGGCGCGATCCTCAACGAGTACTCCCTGGACGAGGCGATCGGCCGGTTCGGCCACTACCGCGGCATCGAACGGGCGAACCTGCTCCGCGTACTCGGCGTCCAGGAGACGCCGGTGGCCCACCGGACCACGGTCACCGGCCTCGTCCAGAGCGGCGACCGGGTGCACGTGACGCTGAGCGAGGCGGGGCAGCGCGTGGACATCGAGGTCCACGCCGTGATCGCCGCCGACGGCCTCCACTCGGCCACCCGCTCGCTGGTGCTCGACCCCGGCCGGGTGCACACCTACGACACCGGCTGGGGCGGCTGGGTCGCCTGGACCGACGCCGACACCGGCGACGCGAGCAGCCGCTACGAGGAGACCTGGGGGGCCGGCTCGTTCGTCGGCCTCTACCCCGTCCTCGACCGCACGGGCGTCTTCGTCGGCGGACCCCACCGACTCACCGACCAGGGGCCGGCCGCGTTCGCCGAACGGGTACGGAAGAGCCTGCGTACCGTCGACGAGCGGTGCGCCGGGGCGCTGCGAGCGGTCGCCGACACACCGGGCGCCTACTACTGGAAGATGTCCGACGTCCGTGCCTCGGCGTGGAGCCACGGACGAGTGGTCCTGCTCGGCGACGCCGCCGCGGGCTTCCTGCCCACCGCGGGCGTCGGCGCGGCGATGGCCATGGAGTCCGCGGCCGCGCTGGCCCGGGAACTGGCCGCGGCCGACGCGGACTTTGTCCCGTCCGCGTTCCGTGCCTACGAGCGCGGGCAGCGGCCCCGCGTGGAGAGCGCCCAGGACAACTCCCGCCAGCTCGCCCGGCTGATGTTCCGCAGCGGGCACCTGATCACCAGGGCGCGTGACGTGGTGGCGCGCCGGGTCAGCGTGGACAGTGCACTGGGGCCCATCCGCGAACTGCTGGAGCAGGGCGAGCCGGCGGCCCGCCCGACGGCCTGACGGCTGCGGCGGCCGGGCCTCGCCGCAGCCGCCGCAGTCAGCCGGCCCAAGAGCAGAACCGGCCGGGACCGCCGATCCCGCGGTCGACGCAGGCTCCGCCCCGCCGCCCGCGTCGTTCAGGTCCGCTCTGCCGTGCGCCCGCCGAGCCGAGCACCGGCGCCGGGGAGCGGGGCCCGGGCAGGGCCGTCCCCGTCCGCGGGCCCGGTCACCGCGGCGGAGTCGGCACCGACCGGTCCCCGCGGGAGCACCCGGTCCAGCCACCCCGGCAGCCACCAGTTGGCCCGCCCCAGGAGCGTCATGGTCGCCGGAACCAGGACCATCCGCACGACGGTGGCGTCGACGAAGATCGCGGTGGCCAGACCGAACCCGAACATCTTCGTCGAGGGGTCCTCGGCGACGGCGAAGGACAGGAACACCGCCACCATGATCAGAGCCGCCGACGTGATGATCCGGGCGGTGCCCGAGACGCCCCGCACGATCGCCGCACCGTTGTCGCCGGTGCGCAGATATTCCTCGCGCACCCGCGACAGGAGGAACACCTCGTAGTCCATGGACAGGCCGAACAGGATCGCGAACAGGAACATCGGGATGAACGACACGATCGGCACCGTCGCCTCCAGCCCGATCAGCGCACCGCCCCAGCCCCACTGGAACACCGCGACCAGGATGCCGAACGCCGCGCCGATGCTCAGCAGATTCAGCAGCACGGCCTTCAGCGGCACCAGGACCGACCGGAAGACCAGCATCAGCAGGAGGAAGGACAGCACCAGCACGGCGGCGACGAACACCGGAAGCCGCTCGCTGGTCCGCCGGCCCACATCGGACAGGCTTGCCGCGGCACCGCCGACATGGGCCGTCCCCGGACCGTCCCCGACCGCGGACGGCAGCACGTCGGCGCGCAGTCGCGCGACGGTGTCGGCCGTGGCCCGCTCCTGCGGGCCGGTGGTCGGGAAGGCCACGAGGGTCGCGATTCCCGTGGCCCGGTCGACGCGCGCCGGTGCGGTCGACGCGATGCCCGGATCCCGGGAGACGGCCGCGGCGAGCCGCTCCACCATCCCCGCATCACCGGCGGGGTCCGCCGCGATGACGAGGGGGCCGTTGGCTCCCGGGCCGAATCCCCGGGCCACCAGGTCGTAGGCGCGGCGCTCGGTGCGGTCGGGCGGCAGCGACCCGTCGTCGGGCAGCCCCACACGGAGCCCCAGCACAGGCAGCGCCGCGGCCAGCAGCAGCCCCGTCGCGGCGACCGTGTACGCCACCGGATGCCGGTTGACGTGTGTGATCCAGCCCCGCCACCGGGACGCCCGGGAGGAGTCCGCCCCGCCGGTGGCCCCCTGCCGGGCGAGCCCGTCCTGCCGGACGCGCCGTCCCGCTCTCCCCGCACGGCGGGCCCGGCCGAGCAGTCCGGGCCGGACCAGACGCGGGCCCGCGGCGCCGAGGAAGGCCGGCAGCAGTGTCACCGAGGCAACTACCATGATCAGGACCACGATCGCGACCGCCATCGCGCCCACCGTCAGGAACGGCACGTTGGCGACCGCCATGCCGAGGATCGACACCACGACGGTGCCGCCGGCGACCACCACGGGCCGCCCGGCCGTGGCCACCGCCCGCCCGGCCGCCTCACGGGGCCCGACGCCGCACGCCAGCTGCTCGCGGTGCCGGGCGAGCACGAACAGCGCGTAGTCGATCCCCACCCCGAGCCCGACCATCGCGCCGAGGACCGGTGCGAAGGCGGGGATCTCCGTCACTCCCGCGAGCACCGTGATCGTGGCGCTTCCGACGGTGAGTCCGAACAGCGCCATGCCGATCGGCAGCGCGGCGGCGACGAGCGAGCCGAACGACAGGAACAGGATCGCGGCCGCGGCGAGGATGCCGATCAGCTCGCCCGCCCCGCCGCCGGAGTCGGAGAACGCGTAGAACAGGTCCCCGCCCATCTCGATCCGCAGCGGCACCTCGCCGCGCAGCCGGTCGCCCAGGTCGACGAGGTCGTGCAGGTCTCGGTCGGACAGCCGGCTCTGGTCGGGGTACTGCACCCGGACGACGGCGACCCGCCCGTCGGACGACACCAGGTTCTCCCGGACGGCGCCGTCCGGGTCCGACTCGAGTGCCCCGGCCGGGTCGCCCGTACCGAGCACGTGCGGCAGCCGCCGTATCTCGGCCTCCACCCGACCGAGGGCGGCGCGTGCCGCGCCGTCGCCGAAGAACGTGGCCTCCTGGCCGACGGGGGTGAGGACCACCTGCGCGGTCATCCCGTCCTGTCCGGTGCCGGCCCTTTCGATCAGCTCCGCGGCCCGCTGGGAGTCGAGTCCGGGGGCGGACATCGAGTCGGAGGTCCGCCCCCCGAGGAGCAGCGCCGCGGCCAGCGCGACGGCGGCAGCGAGCAGCCATGCCGCGATCACCCGCCAGGGGTGTCGAGCGGCGCCTGCGCCCACCCGGGAGAGGGCTTTCGAGAGCATCGGTCCTCCAACCGCCTCGCCGGCCGCCTCTGCACGGCCGGCCGATGCAGAGAGGTTCGCCGGGGCGGCGCCCGCGGACATCGGCCCGCGAGCCGCCGGTCCGTCCGCCCGGGGGACGACGGGCGTCCCCTACTTTTGACCGATGTGCGGCGCGAAGCGCTCTCTAGGCTGGGAGCCGTGCTGCGAGACGACCTGCGAGCCCTGTGGAGCGAACCACGCCCGTCCGGCGCACCCGTCAGGGTGCGCCGGGACTGGATGCTGCTTGCCGCAGCCCTGGTGGGCGCGGTCCTGGAGGGCACCCTGCGGGAGGACGTCGTCTGGCGGCCGGTGGCCGTGGTGTTCACGCTCTGGCTGTGCGTGCTGCCGCTGTGGCGCCGGACCCGCCCGCTGGCCGTCGTCGCACTCGCCTTCGGTGCGATGGCGCTGCTCCAGATCGCCTCCCTGGTGGCCGAGCCGCCCGAGCCGGTCGGCCTGTACACCGGGGTCGTCGTACTCGTCCTGGTGTACGCGCTGCCCCGGTGGGGATCGGGAAGGGAGATCGTCCTCGGGAGCGCGCTGATCCTCGCGGCGTTCACGCTGTCGGCCCTCGCCGACCCAACCGCGGCCGTCGACCAGTTCGTCGGCTTCGCCTTCCTGCTCCTGCCCGCGCTGATCGGGGCGACCGTCCGGTTCCGGGCGACCGCCCGGGAGCGGCGGCTGGACCGGGCGCGCTCCCGCGAGCGCGAGCAGTTGGCCAGGGAACTGCACGACACCGTGGCCCACCACGTCTCGGCCATGGTGATCCGGGCACAGGCCGGCCGGGTGCAGGCGGCCGGGGATCCGGTCGCGGCCGTCGAGGCGCTGCTGGGGGTGGAGGAGGAGGGCGCCCGCACACTGGAGGAGATGCGGGCCATGGTGGCCGCTCTGCGCGACGGCGGGGGCGCCGCCGAACTCACGCCGCTGTCCGGAATCTCCGACCTCGAGCGTCTGATGCGCGTGCCGGTCGGCCGACTGCGGATCGATCTCGGGCTCGACGGCGAACTCGACGCGCTCCCGCCGGCCGTGGACGCGGCGGTCTACCGCATCGTGCAGGAGTCGGTGACCAACGCCAGGCGGCACGCGGTCGACGCGACCGAGATCGTCGTCCGGGTCACCGGCGAGCCGCACGGCGTGCGGGTCACCGTGCGGGACGACGGGGCGCGAACCGCCCGCGGGCGCGACGGGTATGGTCTTGCCGGACTGCGGGAACGCGCCGCCCTGCTCGGCGGCCGGCTGCAGGCGGGCCCGGGCGCCGACCGGGGCTGGAGCGTCGAAGCCGAGCTGCCACGGGGGAGGGCGGACAGAAGTGCCCATCCGAGTTCTCGTCGCTGACGACCAGGCGATCATCCGTACCGGCCTGCAGATCATGCTGAACGCCCAGCCCGGCATCGAGGTGGTCGGCGAGGCCGCCGACGGCCGGCAGGCGGTACGCCTCGCCCGCGACCTGCTCCCCGACGTCTGCCTGTTCGACATCCGGATGCCTCGGCTGGACGGACTGGAGGCCACTCGGCTGATCGCCGGTCCGGACGTGGACGACCCGATGGCCGTGGTGGTGATCACCACGTTCGACCTGGACGAGTACGTCTACGGCGCGCTGCGCGCGGGGGCCCGCGGATTCCTGCTCAAGGACACGGGACCGGAACTGCTGGCGCAGGCCGTCCGCTCGGCCGCCGACGGGGAGGCGCTCATCGCGCCGAGTGTCACCGTGCGCCTGCTGCGGGCGTTCGCGGAGGTTCCGGCAGCCCGGCCCGCAGCGCAGCCGATCTCCCCGGTGACCCCCCGCGAGGAGGAAGTGCTGCTCGCCGTCGCCCGCGGACTGACCAACACCGAGACGGCCGACGCCCTGCACATCAGCCTGAGCACGGTGAAGACCCATCTCGCGAGCCTGATGGCCAAGCTCGGCGCCCGCAACCGCGTGGAGATCGCGATGTGGGCCTACGAGACCCGCCGCATCATCCCGGGCACCTGAGCCCGCAGCCGGTGGGCCTCGGGCCGGGGACGCCCGGGTCGCTCCACTTTCGCCGCCGCTCCGGCCGCGTGACGGCTCGGCCCGCCTCGAACCCGGTGCGACCGAACGGCCTACACGGCGTGCTGCGGGGCGGCACCGGGGCGTGACGCCGCGTTACAGTCGGCCGATGCCCCGCACCGACAAGGCGTCCCGGCTCATCGCCGCCCCGCGTGAGCGGGTCTATGCCGCACTCCTCGACCCCGAAGCCCTCGAGGCATGGCTGCCGCCGGGGGACATGTCGGGCTCGGTCGAGCGGTTCGACGCGCGTCCCGGCGGTTCCTACCGCATGGTGCTCACCTACCCGGACGCGCCGGACGCGCCGGACGCGCCGGACGCGCCGGACGCCCGGGGATCCCGGGGCAAGTCGGCTCCGAACGCGGACGTCGTCGAGGCGCGCTTCCTCGAACTCGTACCGGGAGCACGCGTCGTCCAGGCGGTGGACTTCGTCTCCGAGGACCCTGCCTACGCCGAACCGATGACCATGACCTGGGAGATGACCGCGGTCGAGGGAGGAACCCGCGTCGACGTCACCGCCGCCGGAGTCCCCGACGCGGTGAGCGCGCAGGATCACGCCGACGGGATGGCCTCCTCGCTGGAGCAACTCGCCCGGTACCTGGAGTGAGTGCCGCAGCACCGGCGCGGACCACGGACCCTCCGACGTCACCGCAGTCCACGGGGACAGCCCTGTCGCCTGTGCAGGGCCCGTGTGCAGGGCCCGCCGCCCGGGCGCCGCCCGGGCGGCCGGCGGGTCAGCTCCGGCGGAAGACGCTCACCGCCTGCGGGCCGCAGTCCGAGCCCGTCGTCGCGGTGGAGCCGTAGGAGTCGAGCACCTTGGTCCAGGTGCCGGGCGGCAGCGCGACGCCGTAGGTGCTGCCGGTGGGGTTGTCGACGACCACGGTGTCGTAGCCGGTGGGGTCGTCGGGATCGGAGCTGATGCGTCCGATCACGACGGCTCCGTCCACCTGGGTGGTCAGCTGGTGGTGGACCGCTCCCCAGGTCGTCAGGCGCAGGGCCGCGGTGGACTTCCGCAAGGCGATCGCGTCCCGGTAGTAGCGGAAGACATCGGCGTGGGCGACCTTGTCGCCCCAGTGGATCGCGTTGACGGCGTCGGGTGCGTCGTAGGAGTTCATGGCGGTGGTGTAGTCGCCGTTCACGACCTTGGAGCGGAGGAATTCGTCGCCCTCGGCGATGATCGGGATGCCCTGGGAGGTCAGCACCATTCCGGTGGCGAAGCGGTCGATCCGGCCGGCCGTGCCGGTCGCTCCACCACCGGCGCCGGAGTACGTGATCTTGTCGTAGAGGTTCAGGTTGTCGTGGATCGAGGCGTAGTTCACGGTCTGTTCGGGGTCCTCGGCGAAGGCCGGGCTCCACAGGTCCGAGAGGGGTGCCGTGCTGTCCGCGTCGGTGGGTGAACCGCGCATGCCGAAGGCGATGGCGCCCGGATTGCCCGAACCTCCCATGTAGGCCATGGTGTCGGAGTCGGTGCCACCGCGGATGGCGTCCCGATAGACGCCGTTGAAGACGCCGAAGTGCTCGGGAGCGAGGGCGGGAACCGTCCCGTAGCGGACCTTCGCCGCCTCGTCGGGGTCCGACGCGCCGCCGTTCCAGGGCTCGCCGTACATCAGCAGTTTGCGTCCGGCGTAGGCGGTGTTGAGGTAGTCGGCCCAGGAGGCGACGTTGTCGTAGTGGTGGACGCCGACCAGATCGAAGCGGAAGCCGTCGACGTTGTAGTCGCGTACCCAGTGCTCCAGCGAGTCCCGGATCATCCGGGCGACCATGGGGGTGCCGTCGTCGATCGAGTCGCCGGTGCCGGAGAGGTCGGTGGCGGTGTAGTACCTGCCGGTGATGTCGCCGAACACGCTCTTGCTGTGCGTGTGGTTGTAGACCACGTCCATGATCACGCGCATTCCGTTCCTGTGGAACTCGTTGACCATGTCCTTGAACTCGCGTATGCGGTCCTCGGGTTGGCTGAACTGGGAGTACTGCTCCTCGGGGACGTTGTAGTCCACCGGGTCGTAGCCCCAGTTCGGTACCGTGCTGCCGAAGTCGAAGGAGGGCATCAGCTGCACTGCCGTGACGCCGAGTTCCTTGAGGTGGTCGATGCCGGTCTTCACTCCGTCGTAGGTGGTCCCGCTCCGGACGAGACCGAGGAACTTCCCTCGCTCGGCCGGCTCGACACCGGAACTGGGGTCGATCGTGAAGTCCCGGACGCTCAGCTCGTAGACGACCGAGTCCTCCCGGTGGACGAGGGCCGGGCGCGGCGACCAGGTGCCGTCGGTGGGGAGGACGGCGGCGGTGTCGACGACCACACCCCGGGTGGTTCCGGGCTCGACCATCTGCGCATAGGGGTCGGGGACGGCGACTCCGCCGACGTAGAACTGGTACGTCCGGTCCTTGAGGTCACCGCCGACGACCGCCTGGTAGACGTCGGAGTACCCGGAGAGCGTGGTCGGGGTGAGCGGGTGGCCGGCGCCGTCGACGTTCACGGTGACGTTCGAGCTGTCCGGCGACCAGAGGCGGAACGTGGTGGCGGTGGGGGTGTACAGGGCGCCGAGGGTGTTCAGCGGAGCGGTGGGTCCGCTGACGCTGACCACGGTCATCAGATGGGTGGCGGAGTTGTAGGAGAAGGTGGTGGTGGCGCCGTCGGAGGGGACGTCGAAGCCGATGTCGGCACCGGCGGCGACCCCGTCGGCACCGTAGTTGACGGTCCAGGACCGGCCGATGGTGACCTTGGTGTTCCAGTTTCCGGCGGGGACCGCGGTGGTGGAGTACGTGTAGACGCCGTCTCCGTCGGGGTCCGACATCTCGGTGGCAGGACAGGTGGGCAACCAGTCCCCGGCGCAACCGAGTTCGGACTGGTAGTCACCGACGGCGGTGACGACCGGCCGGTCGGAGTCGTCGGTGACGACATGGGTGGCGGGGTCGTAGACGAAGGTGACCCGTTCGCCGGCGGACGGGACGGTCATGCTGATGTCGGAGCCGTCGGGAGCGCCGCCCGCACCGTAGTTCTCGGCCCAGGTGTCGTTGATCGCGACCTTGTACCGGTAGCTGCCGCCGGGGAGGTTCAGCGAGGCGGTCCACCTGCCGTCCGCGCGCTGCACCATTTCGGCCTGGGAGCAGTCGGGTTGCCAGTCCGCCGCGCAACCGATCTCGGTGTCGAAGGTGCCGGGCAGGCTGACCGCGGTGGTGGCGGCGCTCGCGGAGGGGACGGCAAGTGAGACGGTGCCGAAGCCCAGCAGCGCGACTGCCACTGCGAGCACGGCCGTTCGGTGGCGACGGTGACGGAAGTGGGGTCTGCGGCTCATGAGGACTGCTTCCTGGACATGCCCGAGCACCGACCTGCGGCTGCGCGCAACCGCGACCGACACCTCGGTACCGGGGCCGGTGGGAGGAGGGGAGTGGGAACGGCCTGTCGACGAACCCGTTCCGTGGGCGAGACGATCCCGCTCGCGGGGATCCGAGTCAACCCTCTTGCAGTTCTTTTCGCTGACTTGCAGGGCGGCTTGAGGAGCCAGGGGAGGCGCCGGCGGTACGCCCTTCCGGGCCTGGGTTTGGGCCGAAGCACAGCAGGTCGTGGCAGGTCTCATTCATCAGGTCGAGCAGGAGGGCGGGTGCTCGTCTGCTGCGGAGGCGTCGCGCCTGGCGTCGCGTCAGCGGCAGCATCCGGTCCGTTTTCCCCCGCTCTGGCGGCCCTGTCGAGCAAGGAATTGCAGCAATTTTCAATCGTTGCCTGCGCAGTCTCTTGACGCGTGCTTTCCCAGGGGGGATGGTCATGCCGCGCAGCTGCTCCGGGGCCCGGGGGCGGCTGCACCGTGGCGGCCGTGGTGTCCGAACGGCACCGTGGACGGCCGGGCGGTGGTGACGCGCGACCACCGTGATCTCGGCATCTGACGATCGCCGCAATCCCCGTCCCACCCCGCCTGCTGCCGGCAACGGCCCCCGTCGGGCGCGCCCGCGCGCCTGCCCCCGGTCCCGGTGGCCGTACCCATGGAGGAATGTCGCGCCATGCCCCAGTTCGGTCGTACCCGAAGCCCGCGGTCCGGCGGCCGGCCGCGACGTACACGCACCCTGCTCGCCGCCGCCGGTTCACTCGTCGCCGGGACGCTGCTGCCGCTCACCCTCACCAGCGGTACCGCGCACGCCGGCTCGCCCAACGGCGGCGACGTCATCGCCAACCTCTGGGAGTGGAACTGGCCGTCGGTCGCCGCGGAGTGCACCACGGTGCTCGGCCCGAAGGGCTACGGAGCGGTTCAGGTCGCCCCGCCGCAGGACTCGATCCGCCTGGACCGGTCCAGCCATCCGTGGTGGGAGGTCTACCAGCCGGTCGGCTACGACCTCGACAGCCGCATGGGCACCCGGCAGCAGTTCGTCGACATGGTGACGGCCTGTCACAACGCGGGGGTCAAGGTCTACGTGGACGCGGTCGTCAACCACACCGCCGGCACCAACCAGACCAGCACCGACTCCTACGGCGGGGCCTCCTTCGACGAGTCGGCGCTGGACTACCCCTCCATCGGCTACACGCCCGCCGACTTCCACAGCTACCCGGCCGACTGCCCCAACGCCGACCTGGCGATCGACGACTGGGACAACGTCCGGCAGGTGCAGGAGTGCGACCTGGTCGGCCTGGCCGACCTCAGGACCGAGTCGGAGCATGTCCGCACCACGATCGCCGGCTACCTCAACGACCTGATCGGCATCGGCGTCGACGGCTTCCGCATCGACGCCGCCAAGCACATCGCGCAGACCGACTTCGCCGCCGTCCTCGACAAGCTCGACGACACCCTGTGGGGTGCCCGCCCGTACATCTCCCAGGAGGTCATACCGACGCAGAACCCGGACCTGTCGCCCGGAGCGTTCGAGAGCAACGGCAGCGTCATCGAGTTCACCTACGCCAACCAGCTCAAGAACCAGTTCACCGGCAGCATCGCCAATCTGCGCACCTTCGGCGACAGCAGCTGGAACCTCGAGCCCAGCGACCTGTCGACCGTGATGGTCACCAACCACGACACCGAGCGCAACGGCCAGACCCTCAGCTACAAGAACGGCGACACCTACACCCTGGCCAACATCTTCGAACTGGCCTGGGACTACGGCACCCCGCAGGTCTACTCCGCCTTCACCTTCGACACCAACGACGACTCGCCGCCCGCGAGCGCCGACGGCCACGTCACCGACACCGTCTGCGGCAGCGCCTGGACCTGCACCGACCGGGACCAGGGCATCGCCAACATGGTCGCCTGGCACAACGCCGCCATGGGTCGGCCGGTCGCCCACTGGTACGACGACGGCAGCAACCTCATCGCGTTCTCCCGCGGCAGCAGGGCCTGGGTGGCCATCAACAACGAGGCGGCCGCACGGACGCACACCTTCGCCACCGGCCTGCCCGCCGGCACCTACTGCGACGTCATCCACGGCGACTACGACGCGGCGGCCGGGACCTGCAGCGGCCCGACCGTGACCGTGGACGGCGCCGGCGACGCCACCGTCTCCGTCGCCGCCGAGGACGCGGTCGCGCTCTACGGGGTCGTCGCCGGCGGCCCGAGCCCCTCCCCGACACCCTCCTCCTCCCCGACCCCCTCCCCGACCCCCTCCCCCTCCTCCTCCCCGACCGCGGGCCGGGTCGCCGAGACGTTCACCGTCAACGGCGCCCCCGGCAGCTCCCCCGTCTACCTGGCCGGTTCCGTCCCCGGCCTCGGCGGCTGGTCCCCCTCGGCAGCCGTCCCGATGACAAAGTCGGGCTCCACCTGGACCGTCACCGTCGACCTGCCGCAGAACACCGGGATCGAGTACAAGTACATCCAGAAGGACTCCTCGGGGAGCGTCACCTGGGAGCCCGGCGACAACCACGGCGCCACCACCGGATCCGGCGGCACCGCCTCGCTCACCGACGTATACAACGGCTCCGGCAGCGGCAGCACCACGGTCAGCGAGTCCTTCGACGAGCAGGCGAGCGTCCGGACCGGGCAGCACGTCTACCTCGTCGGCTCCGTCCCCGCACTCGGCGGCTGGAACACCGACGACGCCGTCTCCATGGGCGGCACCGCCCCGAACTGGACGACGACCGTCACGCTGCCCGCGGACACCTACTTCGAGTACAAGTACATCAAGAAGGACCCGGACGGCACGATCGAGTGGGAGAGCGGCGCCAACCACTCCGCCACCACCGGTACTTCCGGCAGCGGCACGCTCAGCAACACCTGGAGCAGCACGTCCACCGCCCCGGTCGGCGTCACGTTCGACGAGAACAAGGCCACCGTGCCGGGCCAGAACGTCTATGTCGTCGGCAGCACCGCGGGTCTGGGCACGTGGGACACCGGCCAGGCCGTCCCGCTCTCCTCCGCGGCCTATCCGGTCTGGTCCGCGACCGTGAGCATGGCCCCGAACACGTACTTCGAGTACAAGTACATCGTCAAGGACGGCTCCGGCGACGTGACCTGGGAGAGCGGCGACAACCGCAGCTACGCCACCGGCTCCTCCGGATCGGTCACCCTCGACGACACCTGGAAGTGACGGGCCCTCGGTGCTCGGGGCCCGACACCCGTTCGGCCGGATCGCGGCCGGAACTCCGAGGGGCCGGTGACCGGGGGAGGGGTTCCGCCTTCTCCCGGCATCCCCTGCCGGGAGAAGGCGCCGGGTCCGCCGACTCCGCGCCGCCGGTCCCGCGTGCCCCTGCGGACGGACGTCAACAAGGCCTTCCAACAGCGATGTTGGCACACTGTGTATGTGAACGTTTGACTGTTCTTTGGCAAATGCTTGTCGGTGCATGGTCAAGTTCAGCGCGGGTCTCTGCGAGGTTCATCCGTGCGTCTCCTTCCCCGGGACGCACACCCCAGGAGGAACCCCCACGTGATACCCCGTCATATCGCCACCTCAGCGGTGGCCTTCGCGCTCCTGCCGTTGAGCATCACGGCACTCGGCGCCACCAGTGCCAGCGCGGCGTCGAACCCGCGGGTCCCGCTTCCCCAGACCGAAAGCCCCGCGGTCGCGAACTCGCAGCGCGTCGGAGACGTCCCCGCCGCGCAGCAGCTCTCCGTCTCCGTCAGCCTCAAGCTCCGCGACTCCGCCGGACTCGACCGCTTCCTCGCCGCCGTCTCCACCCCCGGGACGCCCGAGTACGGCCACTACCTGACCCCGGCGCAGTTCGCCGCCCGCTTCGCACCCACCAAGGCCGACGTGGCGCGGGTCCGGCACTACCTGCGCGCCCAGGGCCTGACCGTCACCGGAGTCAGCGGCAACCGTCAGGTCGTGTCCGCCACCGGCTCGGCGAAGAAGGTCAACGCGGCCTTCGGCACCCGCGAGACCAACTACGTCGACACCGCCAAGCACCGCCACTTCTTCGCCAACGACAAGGCGGCCACGCTGCCGTCCGACCTCGCGGCCGTGGTCCAGGGCATCTCCGGACTCGACAGCCACACGGTGCGCCACCACGACGCGGTCCACGCGGCCGCCAACCCCGCCGCGACGCCCAGCGGCCTCGGCCCCAGCCAGTACGACGGCGCGTACCGCTTCGACAAGCTCGGCGCGGACGGCACCGGCCAGACCGTCGCGCTCTGGGAGTTCGACGGCTACAAGAAGACCAACCTCTCCACCTACGACAGCCAGTTCGGCCTCAGCGGTCCGTCCGTCAGCACCGTCTCGGTCGACGGCGCGAACTACGACAGCTCGCCCGGCGGCGGCCAGGGCGAGGTCGAGCTCGACAGCGAGATCGTCCGCGGCGTCGCGCCCAAGGCCACCCAGCTGATCTACGAGGCGCCCAACTCGGACGCCGGCGAGGTCGACATGGCCGCCAAGATCGTGTCGGACAACCGCGCCTCGGTGATCTCGATCTCCTGGGGTTCCTGCGAGCCGGACACCACGTCCTCCTCGATGACCTCGGTGAACAACTCCTTCAAGCAGGCCGCCGCGCAG
Source organism: Streptomyces sp. MS06 (assembly GCF_047200655.1). Classification (NCBI taxonomy): domain Bacteria; kingdom Bacillati; phylum Actinomycetota; class Actinomycetes; order Kitasatosporales; family Streptomycetaceae; genus Streptomyces; species Streptomyces sp. MS06. The sequence continues at coordinate 30,580 of NZ_JBJZOJ010000046.1, read as the reverse complement.
GGCATCAGCATCTTCAGCGCCTCCGGCGACGACGGCTCCCGCGACTGCACGCGCAGCACCAGCGGATCCTCCGTCAAGGCCGTGGACTTCCCGGCCTCCAGCCCGTACAACACCGCGGTCGGCGGCACCAAGCTGTCCGTCTCGGGCACGTCCTACAGCTCTGAGAGCGCGTGGAGCACCAGCGGCGGCGGCATCTCCACCGTCTTCTCCAAGCCCTCCTGGCAGACCGGCACCGCGACCATGCGCACCGTGCCCGACGTCGCCTCGGACGCCGACCCGGCATCCGGGTTCGCCATCTACACGGCCGGCGGCTGGCAGGTCTACGGCGGCACCAGCGCCGCCGCCCCGCTGTGGGCCGGCTACACGGCGCTCTACAACCAGAAGGCCGCGGCCGCCGGCAAGAGCGCCCTGGGCGAGGCCAACCCGAAGATCTACGCCGTGGCGACCGGCAGCAGCTACTCCTCGTCGCTGCACGACGTCACCTCGGGCGGCAACCAGGACTACAGCACCAGCACCGGCTACGACCGGGTCACCGGCTGGGGCTCGCCGATCGCCGACGGCCTCACCGACGCGCTGATGGGCGGCACCGGTGGCGGGACCGGCGGTGGCGGTGGCGGTGGCGGTGGCACCTGCACCCCGGCGCAGCTGCTCGGCAACGCCGGCTTCGAGACCGGCAGCGCCTCCCCGTGGTCCGCCTCCTCGGGCGTGGTCGACAGCTCCGCTTCCGAGGCCGCCCACAGCGGCTCCTGGAAGGCCTGGCTCGACGGCTACGGCAGCAGCCACACCGACACCCTCTCCCAGAGCGCGTCCATCGCCTCCGGTTGCCAGGCCACCCTCTCCTTCTGGCTGCACGTCGACACCTCGGAGAACACCAGCAGCACCGCCTACGACAAGCTCCGGGTGCAGGTGCTGAACTCCAGCGGCTCGGTGCTCGGCACCCTGGCCACGTGCTCCAACCTGAACGCGGCCTCCGGCTACGTGCAGAAGTCGTTCGACCTGTCGTCCTACGCGGGCCAGACGGTCACGCTGAAGTTCACCGGCACCGAGGACTACTCGGCGCAGACGAGCTTCGTCGTCGACGACACCGCCCTGAACGTCTCCTGACGTTCTCCTTCGACGCCCCGCCGGGGAAGGCTTCGACCGCCTGCCCCGGCGGGTGCCCCTTTTTGTCGTGAGCACTCTCATACTGGGCATGTGGTGACGCGGGCGCCTCCCGTTGCGTACTGTCCATCCAACTCGGTGGCGTGGGCCGGAACAGGACCGGTGCCGTGCCAGTCCACCGACGGGGAGAGTGATCCGCATGACGCCGCCACAGCACCTCAAGGAGCCGCTGGGACCGCGTCTGCCCTCCCAGGCCGGTTTCGCCGACGTCCTGCACGATGCGATCGAGGCCAGCGGCCTCAGCCTGGACCGCATCCGGCACGCCCTCGCCGGGCGGGGCGTCCGCATCAGCGTCACCACCCTCAGCTACTGGCGCCGCGGCCGCAGCCAGCCCGAACGGGCGGCTTCGATGCGCGCCGTCGAACTGCTCGAGGACATCCTGGACCTGCCGACCGGCACGCTCGGCGCGCTCCTGGGACCGCCCCGGCCACGTGGCCGTTACGCGATGGCCCCGGCGGCCCCTACGGCCGCCGAAGGCCTCCACCCCACGGATCTCTGGCCCGGGGAGCAGTGGCTCGCGGAGGTCTGCGAGGAACTGGAGGTGACCCCCGGCGACGGTCTGGAGCGGCTCGGCATCCACGACACCTTCCAGGTGTCGTCCCACGACGGTGAGTGCGTGCTGCGCATGAACCAGGTGGTACGGGCCACCGCCAACGGCGTGTCCCGCTGCCTGGTCGTCCACGCCGCGGACGAGGACACCGACGAGATCCCCCGCATCGGCGCGGTGCGCCACGCCCGCCTCGGCCGGGTCCGCCAGCAGTCGCAGGCCCGCATAGTCGCCGCGGAACTCCTGCTGGACGTCCCCCTGGGCCTCGGCGACACCGCCGTCTTCGAATACGAGGTGCGGCTGACCGCCAACAGCCCGGCCACCTGCTACGGTCGCCGCTTCGCCGTACCGGTGCGGCAGTACGTGCTCCAGGTGCAGTTCACCCCGGGCGCCGCGCCGGCCCACTGCTACCGCTACGAACGTGAGCCGGGCGCCGACGACGACCGCGTGCGCGACCGGCTCTGGCTCGGCGCCTCGGCCAGCGCCCATCTCGTCTCACTGGACCAGCAGCCCGGGCACGCCGGGATCCGCTGGGAATGGGAGTGACACCCGGATCCGTCCGACGCCGCCCCCTGCCGTGGGCGCCGCGCTCGCCCGGAGGCCGCCCGGGCCCGCGCTCCGGACGTCACCGTCGCCCGACGTCGATCACGATCTTGCCGTCCGCGGTGCCGCTCTCCACTGCCGCATGGGCGGCCGCGACATCGGTCAGGGCGAAGCGCCGGGGGTCCAGGTGCGGCCTGAGCGCACCCTCGTCGGCGAGCGCTGCCGCCGCCTCCATGATCTCGCCGTGGTGCTCGCGTCCGCGCCCGGTCAGCAGGGGCAGCAGGGTGAAGACACCCGAGTAGGTCGCGCCGCGGAAGGAGAGCGGCGCGAGGCTGTGCGTCCCCCAGCCCAGAGCACTCACGACGTGGCCCGTGTAGGTGCGGACCGCTGTGAAGGAGGCGTCGAGCACGGACCCGCCGACGGTGTCGAAGACGACGTCGAAGCCTTCGCCCCCGGTGTGCTCGGCGACGTACCGGTCCACAGGGGTGGCGGTGTAGTCGATCGGGGTGGCTCCCAGACGCCGGACGGTCTCCAGCCGGGCGGGCGAAGCGGTGGCGAAGACCTCGGCGCCGCGGGCCCGGGCGATCTGCACGGCCACGTGGCCGATCCCGCCGGCTCCGCCGTGGATGAGGACCTTCTGCCCCGCGCGGACCTGCGCGCGGTCGACCAGGCCCTCCCAGGCCGTGATGACGACCAGGGGCAGGGCCGCGGCCTCGCGGTGGGTGAGCGAGCGCGGCTTGTGGGCGAGCAGGCGGGCGTCGACGGCCGCGTACTCGGCGAGCGAGCCCTGCACCTCGCCCACTCCGCCGGTCATGCCGAAGACCTCGTCGCCCGGGGCGAAGCCGCGGACGTCCGCGCCGACCTCTTCGACGACGCCCGCCAGATCCAGGCCGAGGACGGCCGGCAGGGTGCGCTTGGCGTGGGCCGCCTTCCCGGCCCGGATCTTGGTGTCCAGCGGGTTCACACCGCTGGCCTCGACCCTGACCAGAACCTGGTCGGCGGTGACGGCCGGGGTGTCGATGTCACGGGAGACCAGCGGGGTGCCGAACTCCTCGAGGACCATTGCGCGCATGACGGTGTCTCCGTTCTGTCTTGCCTGATGTGCAGGGGCCGGTGCGGCGCGGGAAGCGCCGCCCGGAAAGCGGGATGCCGCGGCCCGGGGACCGCGGGCGTGCTCGAACGCGGTCAGGTGCGGTCGGCGACGAGCCGACGTGCCGCGGACTTCGCCTCTTCCACGACGGCGCGGTCCTGCAGCAGCCGCCCCGAGGCCAGAGCGCCGTCGATCAGGAGGCCGATCTGCCGTGCGAGTGCGTCGGGCTCAGCGGCTCCGGCCCTCTCACCCAGCTCGGTCAGCCATTCCTGACGGCGCTGCGTGTGACGCACGGTGACGGCCCTGGCCTCCGAGTCCAGGTCCGCCTCGACGGCCGCACTGACGAACGGGCATCCGAAGAAGCCGTGCCGGTCGAAGGCGTCCGTCAGTGCGTCGAAAAGCCCGACGAGCTGCTCGCGGGGGCCGGTCCCGGTGCGTGCGGCCGCGTCCTGCAGCTGCGCCATCCAGGAGTCGTCGGTCCGGCGCAGGTAGGCCGCGACGAGCTCCTCCTTCGTGCGGAAGTGCGCGTACAGCGTCGACTTCGCGACGCCCGACGCCGCGATGACCTGATCGATGCCGACTCCGCGCAGCCCGTTCGCGTAGAACAGTTCGGCTGCCGCCGTGAGGATCCTCTCCTCCGACTGCGTCTTCCTGATCCGTGTCGCCATGACAGCACCTCCTTAATCGAACAGACTAGTCCGTCTGATTAAGGAGGGCAACCTTGAGCCCGGGGCACGGGTGCCGCGCCCTCCGCCGAGGCGGTGGGCGTACCTGCCGGCCTTTCCGCTCTCTTCCGCGGGTTTCCGCGCTCCTTCACGCTCCGGTCGCGTCGAGCAGCGTCCCGACCTCGAGCTCGACGTCCCGTGCGAACCCGTCGACGTCGGACATGGCCCCCGGATCGGCGCACAGGCCGACGAACAGCGTGCCGGCGAGGGATACGGCGGCGACCCTCAGGGCGTGCCGCGGCGCGACCTCCGCGATCGAGCAGAGGCCGTCCACCCGTCGGCCCAGTACGTACACCGGCGTGCGAGGCCCCGGCACGTTGGACACGTTCAACGAGTACTCGTGGGGGCTGTGCACCAGGTGCTGCACCAGCCTGCGCACCGGTGACGGCGCCCGGGCGGCGGCTCGCCCCAGCGCGTAGACCGCTCGTGCGTCGTGCCGGTTCTTGCGCAGACCGGTCGCGGCGGAGACGGCGTGCAGACGCGCGAGCGGATCGGGCTCCCGCACCGGCAGACCCACCAGCAGGAACGAGTCCCGGTTCCCCGCCGCTTCGGCGGCGACCGGCCCGTGGTGCATGCTCACCGGGACCTCGGCCTTGATCGCCGTGCCGGGCCCGCGTGTGAGCAGCCAGTTGCGCAGCGCACCGGCGACGGCGGCGAGCAGTACGTCGTTGACGGTGGCGTGTGGTGTGGACGCCCGCCCGATGCGATGCAGATCGGCCAGCTCGCAGCGGGCGAACGCGACGACTCGCCGACCGCCCACGGGCGCGGCCAAGGGCGACAGCCGGCCGAGCGGCCCGAACTCGCGCAGCGCCAGCCCCCGGTACCCCGCCGCCCTGGCGAGCCGGGCGCCTGCCCGTAGCTGCGCGGGCAGGCCCGGCGCAGGCCGCCGGCCTGCCGGTGGCCGCCCAGGGTCCGCGCCCGTGGGCGGGCCCGCACCCGCGGCTGCGCCCCCGCCGGCGGACTCCGGTGTCCCGGACGGGCTCGACGCCCAGATCAGGCGGCTTCCCGCGTGCATGATCGTCATGCCGTCCGCCAGACAGTGGTGGACCTTCCAGATCAGCGCCCATCGCCCGTCGGTCAGTCGGGGAACGACGTCGAGGGTCCACAGGGGTTCGGAGCGGTCCAGCGCATCGGTCATGACGGCGGCCACGATCCGCCGCAGACCGGCCTCGTCCACCGCGCCGCCGCCCACCTCGCGCACCTGCCGGTCGACACGGAACCGCGGGTCGTCCTGCCAGGCCAGACCGGCCGGGGTGCCGGGAGCCGGGACCAGGTGCCGCCGCCAGCGCGGCAGCACCTCCAGCCCGGACTCGACCACGTCGCACAGGGCGGGGAGAGGAGAGCGGTCCGGTGCGTCCCCGACGAGCAGCACCTTGAGGGTGTGACCCCGGATCGGCCCGGATTCCAGCGCCAGGACCTGCGCGTCCTCCAGTGTCATCGGTTCCGCGGCGGCGATGGACGTGCTGCTCATCGGGGCCCTCCTTCGTGGGAATCCCGGCCGGCGGGTAGGGGAGCGGACGAGGCTCCTGCGGAGCAGGCCGGGCTCCGGTGGAGGACGCCGGGCACCTCCGGAGCAGGGTGGGAGGACGCCGGTGGCAGTGGGCCTGTCACCCCGGTCCGCCTGGTGGGGAGGCGAACCCGGGTGCGCGCCGCCGGGCCGAGCGCGACCGCGTCACCCCCGCGCCGCGACCAGGGCGGTGCACGGCGCTTCCGGTACGGGACCGGAGGCGGGGGAGGGGCCCGCCCGGTGCGGGGCCTCCCGGTCGCCTCCACCTGACGCACCCCACAGCTCCAGCGTCCTCCTCGACGCGCCGGGGGCAACTCGATCACGGCCTCTCACCTGCGGTCCCGATCCGGTGAGCGCCGAACCCGGTAGGGCCCTGAAGGCGCCGTCCGGGCGAGCGGCGGCGCCGGCGCCGCGGACCCAGGCCGCGACGCCGCCCGGCGCCGCACCGCGCCGTCCGCTCGATGAAGCGGTCGCCGCCGTTCGAGGGGGCATGCGGACACTCACCGGCGACGAACGGCCCGACTTCCTGCGACACCGGGCGCCGACCTCCCGCAACGCCCGCCGCGGGCCGCTCGGATGCGATGCCGGGTGGGCTCGACCACCGGATCGAGCACCGTCCGTTCCCCGGCATGCCGACTCCGCATCCGCGCCGGCCCGGGTTCGGGTCCGTGCGGGGCTGCCGCCGCGAACTCGGCGTGCCCCACCACGAGACGGTCCTCCTGCGCCTCGCCGAGGTCGGCGGAGGAGAACCGCTCGCACCGTGGGCGTCGGACGGACCGGTGCGCGCCGTCACCGGTGCCCCGGACAGGGGCTGGTGCCACGGCGCGCACCTGGGGCCGCACTCTCAGCCCCGCGTGGCCACCGAACCCAGTACCGGTGCCGACTTGGCCGACCAGTCGGAGGTGATGATGCTTGCGTGGTCGGCGGCCAGCAGGGACAGCCGGGCGGCTACCTGGGCGTCCGTCGGAGCGGTGGAGGAGATCGCGGGGGACACTCCGTCCGCCCCCGTCATGATCAGGATGTAGTGGTTCACGGAGTAGAAGGACGTGGCGTAGCCGTTGTCGACGTATGTCGCCGCGTTGCCGTCGAAGAAGACGAACCAGGGGCGGATCGAGGCGTCGTAGCGGCTCACCCGCGGGTCGCCGTTCTCCGCGCCCAGCACCGCCGGGAACGCCTCGGCGGAGGAGATCTCACCGGCTGCGTACAGGTCGCGCAGGTGGTCGCCGTACTCCTCGTCCGTCCAGTAGTGGTCGAAGGGGTTGGCCTGCTCCACGGTGCCGGGGATCAACTCGAAGAGGAACTTGCCCTTGAGCGCGTCCCGCGAGGGCCACGCGTCCGCCTTCGCCGCCGCGTCGAGCGAGGTGTACTTCCCACCGAGCAGGTCGGAGGGCTTGTAGACGCTGCTGCCCAGCTTGGAGGCGATCAGGCGGTCGAGTTCGTCGGGACCGAGGCCGCCCCTGTCGTTGAAGCCGACCTTCATCTCCACCTTGAAGACGATCGGTGCGTGCTCCGGATGCAGCTGGTTCCAGGCCGCGATGTTGTCCAGGCAGCTCCCCAGGTCCTGGTTGCGCCGCTGACTGTAGAGCTGGTCGGGCGTGTTCGCGTGCTCGCAGTTGTTGTCGTTGCCGAACAGGTTGCTGTGGCTCACCCGCCAGCGGTGGCTCAGACTGTCCACGTACACGTCGAGTTCCAGCAGCGAGGCACCGGAGTCCAGCGCCTGCGCTAAGTACGTGTACTTGGACTTCTCGTACGCGTTGTGGGTGCCGATGGCCGTCGTGTGGGCGAACGACGGCGATGCCGCGTCGGCCTGACCGGGGATCAGCAGCATCATGACGGCTGCACCGAGCAGCGCCACCGACCGTCTTGCCGAACGAACCACGCGCATCTGGCAACTCCCTTTGATAGGTACTGAGTTGGGAGCAGCCTAGGAGAAGCCGGTTACCCCTCGGTAGCCCCTGGGAGGGAATGGGTGTCGGGAGTCCGGCGTGGCGCGTGGAGAACGAGCGCGACCAGGTGGCGTCCGCAGTGGACATCAGGAAGGCCTGCGCGCACTGTCTCGACAGTGCGGAACGTGGCGATCGACTGTGCGGACGCCTACGAACCGGCCCGGTTCCGGGACAGGGTGACGGGCCGCCCGCTGCATCCGGAGGACCGGCCGGATGATCCCGAGGCCCGGGTGCCGCCGGCGGACGAACCGGTGCCGCACTTCAACCAGGTGCCGCAGCCCAAGACGATCAAGAGCTGGATCCAGCTGTGCCTGCGAGCCCCGGTCCGGGATCCCCGTGCAGCCGCAGCCGCAGCCGCAGCCGCAGCCGCAGCCGCAGCCGCAGCCGCAGCCGCAGCCGCAGCCGCAGCGGTACGCGGGACGTCGACCGGGCAGCCGGCGCACCGTGCGGGGAGGCCTTCACCAGGGGCGTCGGACCACCAGGCTCTCCACCTCGTACGACAGTTCGTTCACGTCCGTGTCCGGCGAGGGATGATAGCGGCCGGCGCACACCGACAGGTTGACGATGAGGTAGGCCCGCCAGTACGAGCCGACGCCCCGGTGGTCGGCGAAGACCTCCGCGCCGTTCAGCCACCAGACGACGTTGTGCCTGCCGAACGTGACGCTCAGGTCGATCACCCCGCCCGGGCGCACGGCGCCGTCCCGGACGTAGTGGCCGGCGTGGTGCACATGGTTGGTGAGTTCGAGCAGATCGGGATTGTCGGGGTGGTACTCGAACACGTCGACCTCGCTGCCGCCGTCCCGCCACGTCCAGATGGCGGGCCAGGCTCCCACCCCGACGGGCAGGCGCACTCTGGCGTCCAGGCGGTCTCCGGTGCGCACGGTGAAGCCGTCCGCGCTCTCCTCGGTGGTGAGCAGACCCGTGTCCCAGAAGCCGTCGGCCCGGCGGGTGGCGCGGAAGCATCCGGTGCGGCTGTAGCCGGGGTCCGCGGTCAGGTGGTCGAGTTTGTCGTCCCCGGGGTTGGTGGGGCCGCCGTTCGGATAGGCCCAGGAGTGTCCCGCGACCCACTGGCTCTCGGACGTGAAATCAGCGACGAAGACGACTTCACTCACAGACGGCCCCCACTCACCCGCTGGGTTCGGCTTGCTGGGGGAGTCATCCCCGCGGCTGTGCGGGCTATGCGGCAGGACATGTCCGGAGACCCTCTTTCACACGAACGTGTGATGTGAGGGCCGACCTGGTCGAGGGGCGCTCGGAGAACGAACCGGGCCCCCGCCGGTACGGGGGAGCGCGGGCCGGAACCGCTCCGCTCCGGTCTGCCGATGGCGAATACCGAACGGGGCCCGAGCAGCCGAGGTCGCCGACGGACCCGACGCCCGCGCCGACCCGTCCGCGCCGACCCGCCCGCGCCGACCCGTCCGCGCCGAGCCGGGCACCGTGTCCGGCACCGGTGGCATGCGCTTCGGCGCGGCCGGACCGCGCCGCGTCAGAACGCCGAGTTGGCGAACCAGTGCTCCAGCAGCTCCCCGTCCCCCTCGACGGAGACGAGTCCGCCGTCGAGGGACACCCGTCCGTAGACGAGGAGGAGCAGGTCGGCGGCCGCCCCCCGGACGACAGCGTCGCCGTCATCGGCGGCCGCGTGCGCGGGGTCGAGCCCGAAGCCGTCGGGACGCAGCCGCACGAGCCACCGCTCGTCCCCGTCGGACGCGGCGAAGAGGACCGTACGGTCGGAGGCCCTCAAGTCGGCCACCTTGGGGGCGAAGAAGGCGGCGAAGGGCAGATTGACCAGGAACTCGTCGATTCCGTCCACCGCGGCCGGGCGGTCGACAACGGGCCGCCGGCCGAGCGCAGTCTCGGCATCGGCCCGGTGCAGCAGGGTCTCGAAGAACATCCGGCGCGCCCAGAAGCGGGCGTGCTGGTCGGCCCCCCAGGCCCACATCGGCAGGTCCGGCCCGGTGGTCGAGAACGCGTCGGCCGCCACCTCCGCGCTCGCGGCCAACCAGCCGGGGTATTCGTCCTCCCGGTCCGGGAGGTGCAGTTCCACGTCGCGCGTGCTCGGCGGCTGCTGGATACGCTTCCGCAGCAGGACCGAGAACCAGCGCTGGACGCTGCCCGTGTGCCTGATCAGATCGTTCAGCGTCCAGCCGGGGCAGCCGGGCACGGGGGTTGCCGGGTCCGCGCCCTCGACCGCGGCGACGAACCGGGCGGTCTCGGCCGCGACCGCCGCCCGGTGGTCCACCTGGGAGCGGACGGGGTGGTGGCCGGAAGGTTCCGAAATACTCAACGTCACATGCCTTTCGGTGAGGAGTGGTTCAACCGTCTCACCGTCCGCGCCGGGTGGGGCGGGCGCGGGACGGCGGCGGGGCAGGACGGCTCACACGGCCGCAGCGGCGGATTCCGCCTCCGGTTCCTGCGCCCCCGGGAACTCAGCGGCAGCACGCGGCCCGGCGGAGCGGGACTCGCGGTCCGGCCTGAGTCCGAGGAGCGCGATGACCACGACCAGGAAGAAGGCCGCTCCGGCGATGACGAAGCTCAGGGTGAACCGGCTCTCGACGGGCAGCGCGGGCATGCCGTGCGGCAGCGGGACGGTCTTGGAAGCGAGCAGCGAGGTGATCACCGCGCTCGCCACGGCGCTGCCGACCGAGCGGGAGATCGAGTTGATGCCGTTGGCGATGCCCGTCTGGTGGGGCGGGACGCCGGCCACGATGAGCGCGGGCATCGCGGCGTAGCCGAAGCTGATTGCCAGACCGATGACCATGCCCGCTCCGATCACCGAAGCCGTGGTGTCGTGCGCGCCGCTCAGCCAGGTGAATCCGATCACGCCGCAGCAGGCCCCGACGGCCAGGGTGACGCGCGCGCCGAGACGGCGCACCAGCACGCCGCCGACCTGCGCGCCCACCAGCGAAACAAGCGCCGTCGGCAGCAGATACACCACGGATGCCTCGAGAACGGAGGCGCCGAAGCCGTACCCGACCAGCCCCTCGGGCATCTGGACGAGATACGAGACGCCGAGGAACTGGGCGAACATCGCGAACCCCAGCATCAGCCCGGCCAGGTTGGTGAACAGGACCGGCGGGTGGACGAACATCTTCAGGTCGACCATCGGCTCCCCGACACGGCGTTCGACGGCGACCCAGACCAGCCCCATCACGACCGCCGCCGCGAAGGCGCCGAGGGTGCGACCGGAGGCCCATCCCCACTGGTGCCCCTGCGAGACGGGCAGAAGGAGCAGCACCAGCAGCGCTCCCAGTGTGAGGGCGCCCAGCCAGTCGGTGCGCCCGCCCGTCTTCGTCCGGGAGGCCGGCACCGCGAACAGCACGCCTGCCAGTGCCACCACCGCGAGCAGCAGGGCGAGCCAGAAGACCCGGTGGTAGTCCGGGGCGGAGCCCCTGGTGAGCAGTCCAGCACCGACCAGGGCGAGTCCACTGCCGAACGCGAGGGTGCCGCTGACCAGGGCCATCGCGCCGTGCAGCCGTTCCGGCCGGACCTCTTCACGGAGGATGGACAGGGCCAGGGGGAAGATCGCGGTCGCCGCACCCTGCATCACCCGGCCGACGATCAGCCAGGTCAGCGAGGTGGTCGTGGCGGCCAGCACGGAACCCGCCACCATCACCAGCAGGACGCCGACCAGGGTGGGCTTCTTGCCGTGCTGGTCGCCGAAACGCCCGAAGAGCGGGGTGAACACGGCCGCCGAAAGCAGCGTGGCCGTGGCCACCCAGCTGACGTCGGCGGTCGTCGCCCGGAGGTCGTGCTGGATGATGCCGAGGATCGGCACGACCAGGGTCTGCATCATCGAGACGACCATGGCGGCAAGCCCGAGCACCAGGACGACCACGGTGTCTCCAGAACGCCGTGGAGGCACCGTCTGCTGTGCCTGAGACACGAAGAGTCTCCCTGTTCATGATCCGGTGAGCCTCTTCAGAACCCGGATCAACTATTTGAGGACATTGATACTTGAGAACATCAAGCAATCGGGACCGTAGCCACCATTGCTTGAGATGGTCAAGTTTCCTGGCGTAGGGTGACGCGCATGACAGGAACCGCCCGCACCGACACGGCCCAGCTCATGGAGCTGCTGTCCGTCTCGCTGGCCTCCTACTACGGCGAGTTCACGGTCGCGGCCGCAAGCGAGAACCTCACGGCCAGTCAGGGCAAGACCCTCACCGTGCTGCGCCGGGGCGCCGCGTCGATGAGCGCTCTCGCCACCACCCTGACCTGCGACGCGTCCAACATGACCGGAATCGTCGACCGTCTGGAGAAGCGGGGCCTGGTGCGCCGCGAACCCAGCCCGTCCGACCGGCGCGTCAAGAACGTCGCCCTGACCGCGGACGGTGAGCGGGTCATCGACACGATCCGCGGCAGGATGCAGCACACCGTCGCGGGCCTGGAACGGCTCGACGTGCAGGAGAGGGAAACGCTGTCCGTGCTGCTGGAGCGCGTCTTCGTGGAGCGGCCCGCAACCTGACCCGATCAGGACCGTTCGAGGGAGCAGACGGGTCACGCCTGAGCGCCTGCCGTGGTTCACCCCGGAGCCGGTGGTGGGCCGGCAGGGTGCGTCAGGGTCGGCACCGACGACGGGCAGCGCAGGACCGGGCCTGCTCTTCGGGCGCGACCTCCTCTATTCGAGCGGCCCCCGGAACGCGGGCCCGGTGGCATGGACGTGCGCGTCCGCCGCGCTGCGTGCAGCCGTCACGAACGCGGCGATCGCCGGATGCGTGTCGCTGCCGGCGCGGAAGGCGACCTTGGAGCGCCGGAAGAGCGGCAGGCGCGTCAGGGTGACGTCCCCGGGAGGTCGGGAGGCGGCCATCTCCGGTACGAACCCGGCGCCCTGCCCGGTGGCCGCCAGCGCCAGGACGGTACGGAAGTCGTTCACCTGGTGCCGAATGCGCGGCTGGAAGCCCGCCGCCTGGCAGGCCCGCACGGCCATCGCGTGCCCGGTCGTGCCGTCCCGGGCGGTGATCCAGGGCGACGCGGCCCACGGTCCGAGCAGTTCGGCCAGCGTTTCGCCGCGGGAGGCCGGGCCGGTCGCGGGCGTGACCCCGGTGGCCAGGTACATCGGCTCCTCCAGCAGGGAGACCTGGTCGACCGTGGTGTCGGGTGAGGCGGGCACGAAGTCGTAGTCGTGGACCAGGGCCACGTCGAGTTCGCCGGCCCGCAGCCCGTCCGAGACCCGCGCCGAGTCGATCTCCCGCACCATCGGTTCCAGGGCCGGATGCCACCTGGCCAGTTCAGCGAGCGCGCTGGGCACGATCGCGTGGCCGGCGGAGGGGAACGTGCCGATGCGCAGCGGTCCGCCGATGCCCTCGCGGGCCCCGGCCAACTCGGAGGACGCCAGTTCGAGGCGTTCGATCACGGCGTCGGCGTGCCCGACCAGGGTGCGGCCCGCGGGTGTGAGTACCACCCTTCTGCCGCTGCGTTCCAGGAGGGGCATCCCCGCCTCGCGCTCCAGGACTCCCAGCTGCTGGGAGACGGCGGACGCGGTGAAGTTCAGGGCCTCGGCCACGGCCGCGATGGTGCCGCGCCGGTCCAGTTCGCGCAGCAGGCGCAGACGTCGCACATCAAGCATAAGAAGAGCTTACGTATGAGCGTAGATATAAGAAATGGATCTACCGGGTTGGTGTGGGCCAGGCTGGGAGCATGAAGCCCGATGCCCTCTTCACCGGCCTGTTCGTTCCCCTGGTGACCCCGTTCACCGACGACCTGCGTCTTGCCCCCGACGCACTCGCCCGACTGGCCGACGAGGCGCTGTCGGCCGGTGGCGCCCGCGGACTCGTCGCCCTCGGCACCACCGCGGAGGCCGCCACCCTGACCGCCGAGGAGAAGCAGACCGTGGTGCGTGTCTGCTCGGCCGCGTGCCGGGCGCACGGCGCCCCGCTCATCGTCGGCGTCGGCACCAACGACACAGCCGCGGCCATCACGTCGCTGAGGGAACTCGCCGACGGCGGTGACGTCGCCGCGGCACTGGTACCCACCCCGCCCTACACCCGACCCGGCGAAGCCGGAACCCTCGCCCACTTCACGGCGCTGGCCGAGCAGGGAGGCCTGCCCCTGGTCGTCTACGACATCCCCTACCGCACCGGCCAGACCCTCAGCACCGCTGCACTCGACACGCTCGGTCGCCTGCCGGAGGTCGTCGGGGTCAAGTACGCGACCGGCGCGCTCGACGCGGCCGCGATGCAACTGCTCGGCTCGCCGCCGCCGCACTTCTCGGTCCTCGGCGGCGACGACGCCGTCATCTCGCCCCTGCTCGCTGCGGGAGCCCACGGCGCCATCCTGGCATCGGCCAACGTGCGCACCCGCGACTACGCCGAGCTGATCGCCCTGTGGCAGCGCGGCGACGTCGCCCGCGCCCGCAGTCTCGGCGCAGAGCTGGCCCGGCTGTCCGGCGCACTGTTCGCCGAACCCAACCCGACCGTGATCAAGGGGGTGCTGCACGCCCAGGGCCGCATTCCCAGCCCGGCCGTCCGGCTGCCGCTGCTGGCCGCCTCAGCCGAGTCGGTCCACCGGGCGGCCGGACTCGCCGGACCCGCCCACCCCGTCCGCCCGGTCGGCACCCCCGAGACGGTCGGCCGGTAGCCCACCCCCCAGGAGCGCAGCCGACACTCCCCCCGATTGAACTCCGCGCGAAGGCCACACGAGGCGCGGACAGCCCGGCGGCCGCCCCCGCGATGCTGCTCAGCCCGCCCGGAGCGCGTGCGGGGTCTGCACTTCCCGGTGGCCGCGCCCGCGATGGCGCTCAAGCCGGTCGAGCCGGGTCGGCACGATGGCGCGCGACCGCCGGAGCCCATCCGGTGTCCTCGGACCGCCTCGGCCCACGATTCGAGAACGGCGCCCCGATGGAGCGCGAGGAGCACACGGCATGAACATCGACGACATCCTGCAGGACCCGGACGGGCACAGCCGCTTCGCGGCCTACCTCGACAAACTGGCGCATGTCGCCGACCGGGACGAAGTCGACCTGGTCAGCCGCGTGCTCACCGATCCGGACCAGACGATGGCCCGGTCCGCCGTGCTGCGGCACCTGGACCGGCGAGCCGCCGGCCTCTGCTCCGGTCCCGCCTACGAGGAGTGGGCACAGGCGATGACCCAGGCCACGATCGCGCACCCCTTGCGCTACTGGGACTCTCCGGCGTGGACCGAGCGGACGCGCGCCGAGCGGTTCATCGCGAAGTGCCGGAAGACGGCGGACGAGGGAACCGGAGTGCGGGTGGCCATCGACCGTGCTTCTGACGGGGTCTTCGTCGATGCGGCACCGCACCGGACCTGCGGGCTGCAGTGACACGGCACGCGCCCTTGAGTTGTGGCGTTTCTGCAGGCGGGGGCTTCTTCGTGGGCACCGGTCAGATATGACGGGTTGAATGCGCTGTCCACGCCCCCTGCACGGCGGCCAGCCTCGAGGACATCGAGGTGGACGACCGGTGCGAGGGGATCGGCCGGTCCTGGAACAGGGGAGCGGCCATGCCGACGACGACAGTGGTGCGGTGCGACCGGGGTGTCACGGACCTCACCGCCGAGGAACGCCGAGTGTTGTACGCGCTCGGCTGCGGCCTGAGGGACTCCGAGATCGCCGATGTCCTGGCCCTGCCCGAGGGAGCGGTGGCCGAACGGCTCGGACAGGTCCTGGGGAAGCTGGGGCTGCGCGACCGGGCGGCAGCCATCGTGCACGCTTTCGACTGCGGTCTGGTGGTGCCGGGGCAGGGCCCGCGCGGGCCGGTGGCGGGCAGCACTGCCGGACACGGCCCGGGCACAGCCCCCGGTGCCCGGCTTGAGGTGTCGCTGCTCGGCCCGCTGCACACGATGCTCGCGGGCCGGCCGGTGGACGTGGGGCCCGTGCGGCAGCAGGCTGTCCTGGCGGCGCTGGCACTGTGCCGGAACCGCTCCGTCAGCCGGCGGCAGCTGCTGGAGAGCGTATGGGGGAGACAGATGCCGGACGGCAACGTCGTACCGGTCTACGTGTACCGGCTGCGCAAGGTCCTGCGACTGGGCGAGCGCCCGGACTCGGTGATCCGGCGTGACAGGTACGGATACGGGCTGGTCCAGGGCGTCGCCGAGGTGGACGCACTTCGTATGGAGGAACTCGTCGTCCGGGCCGGGGAAGCCGAGCGCGCCGGTGACCTGCTGGAGGCCGTACGGCTGGGTGCCCGGGCCCTGGAACTGTTCCGCGGAGAGCCGCTGGCCGGACTGCCCGGGCCGTTCGCCGAGGCGGAGCGGCTGCGGCTCGCCCAGCGCAGGGTCGCTCTGGCTCAGCGTAAGGCGGACTGGGAGTTGAGGCTGGGCCGGCGCATGGAGGCGATCAGCGGGCTGTCGGCACTGGCGTTGGAGGAGCCGCTGAACGAATCGGTCGCCGCGACGCTGATGTCCGCGTTGCGGTGTGACGGCCGGCGGGCCGAAGCCCTGGCCGTGTTCGAGCGCACCGCCCGGAGTCTGACCGACGACCTGGGGGTGGCCCCGGGCGAGGTGCTGTTACGGGCCCGTCGGGCGGCCCTGCGCGGGGAGGACGTCGACACCGGCCGACCGGGCCGGGCGGGCGCGGCGTGAGCGTGGGAGTCGGTGACCACAGGCGCGCCGTCTCTCCGCTCCTGGCGGTCTCTGCGGTCTGCCGGCGGCCCGGGCGGGTGTGGGGTGCGTGACGTCGACGACCTCACGCTCGGGTGTGGGGTGGGTCATGGGAGGTGTTGTTGGATGTAGGCGTGTGCTGTGGTGCGGTTGAGCGTGTGTCCGTGCATGTAGTGGGTGGTGGGGTGGGGTGTGCCGAGGGTTGCGGTGATGTCGGTGAGGAGTCGTTTGACGTCGGGGTTGTGGGTGTCGGGTGCGCCGCGGAGGGCGTCGGCTGCGCCGAGGAGTGTGGCTGCTGTGGTGGGGTCGCCGTGGTGGAGGGTGAGGCGGGCCGCTGCGACGGTCGCCAGGGCGACGACGGGCATGTCGGGGATGGAGCTGGCGAGGTGGAATGACTTCTTGGTGTGGTGTGCGGCGCGTTGGGGGTCGCCTTCGGCGAGCGCCTGGTGGGCGAGTGCGGCGTCGAGCACGGCGTGAAGGAGGAGGGGGGCGGCGGGGAGTCGTTTGAGGTCCTCTTGTGCAGCGCGGTAGTGGTGGGCTGCCTCGTTGAGGTCGCCGGTGGTGCGGTTGAGGTGTCCGAGGGCGATGCGGGCGAAGAGGAGCTGGCGGGGGGCGGTGGTGGTTCCCGGTTGGAGCATGTGCCTGAGTTCGGTGCGGGCTTGTTCTGTGTCTCCGCGTTTGGCGCGTGCGGTGGCGAGGGCGGCGCGTTGGGGGATCGCCTCGTCGTGCGGGTTGAGTTCGCGCAGGAGCGCGATGGCTTGGGTGAGTTCGTCGATGACGGCGTCGAAGTCGCCGAGGACGGCGTCTGCCTCGGCGAGTGCGGTGAGCGCCACGGACGGTCCCCAGCGTTCGCCTGAGATGCGGTATGCGGTGGCGGAGCGGGCCAGGTCTTCGCGCATGCCGGTCATGTCGCCGTGGTTGCCGCGGAGGAAGGCGCGCATGAGGAGGAGTGTCGCGCGCGCCCAGGGGGTGCATTCGGGGAGATCGCGGTCGATGGCGCGGGTGCCGGCGGTGGCGTCGTCGGTGGTGAGGGCGAGTGCTGCTTCGATGAGGGCGCGTGCGGGGTGGGCTTGGTGGTCGGGGACGTGTTGTGCGATCCATCTGGCCTGTTCCAGGCCCAGGTCGGTGGTCGCGGCTCCGCCGGCGAGTACGCGGTTGAACAGGTGGAGGGCGGTGGCCGTTGCGCGCTCGGGCAGGGGGGTGTCGCCTGGGATGCGGAGTGCCTGCCAGATTCGTTGTGCTGCGTCGGCGTGATTGCCTTGGAGCGTCCACAGCCAGCCGAGTGCAGCGGCCAGTCGTACGGCGTCTGCGGCGTTCTCGGTGGTGGTGAGGTGGTGGAGCGCGGCCAGCAGGTTGGCGTGTTCTTCGGTGAGGCGGGCGATCCAGGGGAGCTGGTCAGGGCCGCGCAGGGGGTGGGCGGCTTGTTCGGCCAAGTGGACGAAGTAGCTGGCGTGGTGTGCTCGGGCGTGTTGTAGTTCGCCGGTCTCGGTGAGCTGTTGGAGGGCGTACTCGCGGATCGTTTCGAGCATGCGGTAGCGGGCGTGGGGGCCTTCGATCACTTGGAGGAGTGATTTGTCGACCAGCGCCGAGATGTGGTCGAGCGGGGCTTCGGTGGCCATGCCGCCCAGGGCGCACACGCCTTCGGCGCTTTCGAGGGTGATCACTTGAGGGAAGACCGCGAGTCGTGCGGCGAGCCATTGTTCGTCCGGGGTGAGCAGGTTCCAGCTCCAGCCGACGACTGCGTCGAGTGTGCGGTGTTGCGGTAGCGCGGTGCGGTTGCCGCTGTTCAGAAGGCGGAAGCGGTCGGCGAGCCGTCTGGTGAGTTCTTCGAGTGGCAACGTGCGGAGTCTGGCTGCGGCCAGTTCGATGGCCAGGGGCAGACCGTCGAGGCGGCGGCATACCTCGATCACTGCGGCGACGTTGTCGTCATGGATCGTGAAGTCGGGTCGGACGGCGGTGATCCGGTCGGCGAAGAGCTGTACGGCGGGGTGGGTGAGTGCCTGTGTGGCGTTGGTGCCGGGTTCGGGTAGTCCCAGTGGCCGCAGGGGGAACAGCGACTCGCCGGGGACGTCGAGTGGTTCGCGGCTGGTGACGAGCATCCGCAGTCGCGGGCAGCGGCCCAGTAGTTCGTGTGTGAACGAGGCTGCCTCGGGCAGGAGGTGTTCGCAGTTGTCGAGTACCAGTACCGCGTCCGCGGCGGAGAGTGTTTCCACTACGCGCTCCAGCGGGTCGGTCGGGCGGTGCGCGTCGTGTGACGTCTGAGAGCGGAGTGCGAGTGCGTCCGTCACCGCGGGCACCAGGTCTCGTCCGTCGGTGACCGGTGCCAGCTCCACCAGCCAGGCCCCGCCCGCGACCGTGTCGCGCAGGTTGGAGGCGACGCTGGTGGCCAGGCGTGTCTTTCCCACACCGCCCGGACCGACCAGGGTGACCAGTCGTCCTCGCGTGAGCAGTGCGGTGACCTGTGCGGTCTCTTCGGCGCGCCCGATCAGACTGTCCAGTGAGGCGCGGACATTGCCCACCGGGCGGGTCACCGGGGCGGATCGGGGCGTGAGGGTGCCCTGCAGCACGGCCAGATGGGCGTCGCGTAGGTCCGGGCCGGGGTCGGTGCCCAACTCCTCGGCCAGCATCAGGCGATACTCCTCGAACGCGGCCAGCGCTTCGGCCTGTCGGCCGCCCGCGTGCAGTGTGCGCACCAGCAGCACGCGCAGCGGTTCGCGCAGCGGGAAGCGGGTGATCAGCGCTTGCAGTTCGGGGACGGTGTGGCCGAGGTCTCCGGCGAAGTCCAGTTCGGCGGTGATGCGGTGTTCGGTGGCGCTGATGCGGATCTCGTCCAGGCGCGCGGCCGCCTCGGCGGCGAAGGGTGCGTTCGTCAGGCCGCTGAGTGCATCACCGCGCCACAGTCCGAGTGCTTCGCGCAGTGTGGCCTCGGCGTTGCGTGCGTCGCCCTCGCGCAGCAGTCGCCGGCCGCGTACGGTCAGCCGTTCGAAGCGCAGTGCGTCCACGTCGTCGGCGGGGATGTCGAGGCGGTATCCGCCGGCGACCGACCGCAGGGGTGCCGGGCCGCCGAGCGCGCGGCGAAGCCGGGACACGAGTGACTGCAGGGCGTGTGCCCGGTCGGCGGGTCCTCCGTCCGGCCACAGTGCGGTGGAGAGGGTTTCCACGGCCACCACCCGGCCGGCGCTGAGTGCGAGCCGGACCAGCAGGGTCCGCAGCCGTGTACCGCCGATGTTCACCGGCCGGTCGTCCACGGCCACCCGCAAAGGCCCGAGGATGTCGATCCTCATCGCAAGTACCCCCGTCGTCCGCGGCCGGTGCTCCGCCCACCGGCTGCGGCGGGGGCCGGCCGCGTGTGCGTGCCCATTGACGTCTGCCCGGTGACCCGACTGGTGCTACAGCTTAGTGGTCGGCTCCGAAAGTCCTTCGGGGTTGACTTGGGAGCTTCTGTCCTGAATGCCGTTTGGCCAGGTGTCGGGATGGCGAGGTCGAGGCCGCAGATGCAGTCCAGGGCGGCTTCGGGGCGCTCGCCACGTCGCCGACTACTCCGACAACCGGCTCCGCGTGGGTGATCAGTCAGCCGTCAGGTGCGCGGCGCGAGCCACTGCTGCAGTTCGACAACATTGCCCTCCGGGTCACGCAAGTAAGCCACCCGCAGCCGCTCCCACTGGGTGCGCGGCCCGTCCGCGATCTCCCCTCCGCGCTCGCGGACGCCGCGTACCGCCTCGTCCATGTCGGCCACTTTGAGCACCACCAGCGCGCGGTCGCCGGTGCCCGACCTCCACCAGGGCAGTTCCTGTACGAGGTGGTGGCGCTGCTGCAACGCGATCGCGGCCGTCCCCTCCGGCAGGCTGAGCTTGCCGTACGGGCCGTTCTCGTCGTCCACCTGCGGCTTGAGCCCCAGCACGTCCCGGTAGAAGCGGAAGCAGGAGGTGAAGTCCTCGACTATCAAACGCACTTGAGTCAGATCCATAGCGATCACATTAGTGGTCAGCTCCGGAGGTCCTTCAGGGCTGAGTGCGGAGGCGGCGCCATGGCTGGTAGCTGGTCAGATGCCCGGGGCGGCGAGGCGGAGCCGGCAGGCACGGTCGAGTGCGTCTGCGGCGGTGCCCGTGGGGCTGCCGGTGGGCAGCAGGGAGCCCTCGTGGCGATCACTGCTGTCGCAGTGGAGGGCGAAGCCCCACCTGCCGACGGCTCCGGTGTAACGCAGGCGCATCAGCTTGCCCCGTTCGCCGTCGGCCAGTTCGGCCTCCACGTAGGCGAAGGCTCCGCGGTGGCGGACGTGCAGCTGCTCCAGCTGCGGCCAGGCGGTGCGGGCGTGCTCACCGAGGCGCGCCTCCAGTGGGAGCCGGGTGTGTTCCGAAGGCGTGGGCATGGCGCCCGTCCTGCCCGACAGGCCGGTCCCCGGTTACGGCAGGCTTCGGTCTGTCGTGATCCACTTCTCCCGATCGGCCTGCATGCCTTGCCCATTGCCGCCGCCCGCCCGATAGCCCTGCGCACCGCCGAGCGCGAGCGGCTGAAGAAGATGGCCTTCGGCCACAAGATCGAGTACCGGCTGCGGACGCGTGCACAGGTGGTACTGCATGCCGCGCGCGGACGCTCCAACGCGCGCATCGCCCGCGAGACCGGCCTGCACCCGGACACGGTCCGTTGCTGGCGTGGCCGGTTCGCCGAGCACGGTCTGGGCGGCCTGACCGACCGCGAGCGGTCGGGACGGCTGACGTCGTTCACCGCGCTGCAGGCGGCCCAGGTCAAGGCCCTGGCCTGTCAGCTCCCCGCCGAGACCGGCGTGCCACTCGCGCGCTGGACGTGCCCCGAACTGGCCGGCAGGGCCGTCGCCCGGGCGATCGCCGGCTCGATCTCCGCCTCCACCCTGCGCCGCTGGCTCAAGGACGACGCGATCAAGTCCTGGCAGCACCAGTCCTGATCTTCATCAGCGACCCCGACTTCCGCCCCAAGGCCCAGCGCGTGCTGGACCTGTACGCCCGCACCTGGCAAGGCCAGCCGCTCAGCCCCGACGAGTACGTCATCAGCGCCGACGAGAAGACCTCGATCCAGGCCCGCTGCCACCCCACCCTGGCCCCCGGCCAGGCCAGAGCCATGCGCGTCAACCACACCTACAGCCGCGGCGGCGCGCTCGCCTACCTGGCCGCCTACGAACGTCCACGCCGCGAAGGTGTTCGGACACACCGAGCCCACCACCGGCATCGACCCCTTCACGAACCTGGTCGCCCAGGGCATGACGCAAGAGCCCTACGCCAGTGCCAAACGCGTGCACTGGATCGTCGACAACGGCTCCTCCCACCACGGCAAGAAGGACGCTGACCGGCTGACCGCAGCCTTCCCGAACGCGGTCATGGTGCACACCCCGGTCCACGCCTCCTGGCTAAACCAGATCGAGATCTACTTCTCCGTCGTCCAACGCAAGGTCGTCTCGCCCAACGGGGGCGAACGCAATGTCAGCGGTGGTGCCCTCGAGCAGCCCTGCGGCCCGCTCCAGACGCCCCACCTCCGTGAGGTCGTAGCGGCGTATCACCTCGTTTGTGGAGGGGTGTGGGCGGTGCGCGGCAAACGTACACCGCAACTCCGCACACATCCTGAGTGAGCGGGTGCCGGCCGACTGGGAGCGGTGTGTGTGCGGTCTGTGAGCGGGAGGGACGAGGCTGCGGTGCATGGAATATTCGTTTCGTGCCGAAGGCCTCGTCAGACGGTTCGGGAAGGTGACCGCGCTCGACGGCGTGGATCTGGCAGCCGCGCCCGGTACCGTCCTGGGCGTGCTCGGCCCCAACGGCGCCGGGAAGACGACGGCGGTGCGGATCCTGGCCACACTGCTGAGCCCTGACGAGGGACGCGCCACGGTGTGCGGTCTGGACGCCGTACGGCAGGCGCCGCAAGTACGGCGCATGATCGGGTTGACCGGGCAGTACGCCTCGGTGGACGAGGACCTGACCGGTACCGAGAACCTGGTGCTCATCGGCCGGCTGCTGGACCTGCGTAGATCGCAGGCCGCCGCGCGGGCCGAGGAACTGCTGGAGCAGTTCGGGCTGGGGGAGTCCGCCGGGCGGCGCGTGGCGACGTACTCCGGTGGCATGCGGCGCCGACTGGACCTCGCGGCGTGTCTGGTCGGCCACCCCTCGGTGATCTTCCTGGACGAGCCGACCACCGGGCTGGACCCGTCCAAGCGGGGTGATCTGTGGCGGTTGATCCGCTCGCTGGCCGACGACGGTGTCGGCGTGCTGCTGACCACGCAGTACCTGGAGGAGGCGGATGCCCTCGCCGACTCCATCACCGTGATCGATCAGGGCAGGGTCATCGCCGAGGGGACGCCGGCGGAGCTCAAGCGGCGGGCCGGCAGACAGACCATCGCGCTGCGGCCCGCCGACACCGGGCGCGTCGGCGACGCCGCGCGCATTGTCGGCGAGGTGACCCGGCGTGACGCCGAGATCAGCGCCGGGGCGGTGATCGCGCCGGCCGACGGCGAGGCGATGTTCCACGAGGTTATGCAGCGGGTCGGCGAGGCCGGGATCGAGGTCGTCGAGACTGCCCTGCGGCTGCCGAGCCTGGACGAGGTGTTCTTCGCGCTCACCGGCCGCCACACCGACAAGCAGGCCGCGACGCAGGAGGCCCCATGAGGAGGCAGCGCGTGCCGGCCGCGGCCGGCACGGTAGGCGACCGGGACGTCCGCCGGCCGGGCGGAGAGGGGAACAAGGAGGAGCACAGCATGACCGAGGCGATGCATCCGGCGGGTTCCGGCGGGGCTGTGGACGCCGCGGCGCAAAGCGGCGCGGTCACAACGAGGCCCGAGCCGGCCGCCCAGCGCTCCGGCGGGCTGGTCCGGCACAGCCTGGTCCTCGCCGGCCGCAGCATGACCAAGATCGCCCGCACACCCGAGGGGCTGGCCGACGCGATCTTCCTGCCGATCATCTTCCTGGTGATGTTTGTCTACCTGATCGGAGGCGCGGTCTCCGGCTCGACGCACGACTACCTGGAGACGATCTTCCCCGCGGCGATGGTGATGACCGTGGTCATGGCCGGCATGATGGCCACCGGCATCAACCTCAATGCGGACATCAAGAAGGGCGTCTTCGACCGCTTCCGCAGCCTGCCCATCGCGCGCTCGGCGCCGCTGATCGGCTCGGTCCTCGGCGACATGATCCGCTATGCGGTCGCGCTCGCCGCGCTGTTCGGCTTCGGTTACGCGATCGGCTTCCGGATGCACGCGGCCGGCTGGCACGCGCTGGCCGCGTGCCTGCTCGTGGCCGTCTTCGCGTTCTGCTTCAGCTGGGGCTACGTGCTGGCGGGCGTCGTCATCCGCGAGCCCAGCGGTGTGCAGGGCGTGGCGATCCTGACGATCTTCCCGCTGGCGTTCGGCACCAACCTGCTGACGCCGACCGAGAGCATGCCCGGCTGGGTCCAGGCGTGGGTGAACATCAACCCGGCCACCCATGCCATGGACGCCTGCCGCGGACTGCTGCTGGGCGGCGCGGTGGAGCAGCCGGTGCTGTTGACGCTGGCCTGGTCCGCCGGTGCCCTGCTGGTGTTCGCCCCGCTGGCCGTACGCGCCTACCGGCGCCGCACCTGAGCACGGCCCGTCTCGCCGATCCCCTGCCGGCACAGCGGGCGATCCGGGCCGTGGGAGGCAACCGGACCGCACTGCCGGTGAACACCCGTCAGTCGATCACACGGAACAGGACGTAGACATCGTGATGAGCATGGGTATGGGCAGCGACCGCACCCCCGGCGAAGCCCTGGCGGCGCTGCGGCGGACCAGCCTCGGCATCGCCGTGGTCCTCGTGGTCGAGTACGGCTTCGGGATGTGGGTCAACTCCTACGATGGGCGGCCGCCCACCGGAAACGGCATGTGGAACGCCTTCGGGCACGCCCTGACCAGCACGCCTGCCGCGCTGGTCATTCATGCCTGGCTCGGCCTGGTGATCGTCGGCGGTGCCCTCCACACGCTCATGACCGCCAGAGGCACCAACCGGCCGCTGCTGATGGGTACCTCGGTCTTCGGGTTGCTGTGCATGGTGGGTGCGGCGTTGAGCGGCGCCGCCTTCGTCGACAGCGGCAAGGAGGTCCGCTCCCTGTCGATGGCGCTGTTCACCGGCGCCGCTCTCATCTGCTACCTGATCAACTCCGCCACGACGAGCAGCGCCCACGCGACGGCCGGCGAGGCCATCGCGGGGAGGAGCGACGAGACCGTGGTCCGGTAGCGTCCACTCCCCGAGCCGGGACGTCCGCTGCCGCCCCGTGACGGCTGGGCACCCCACCATCGCTTCCCGCGGCGCCCGTTGCGCGAGGACCCTGTCCCTCCCGTGAAGTGCGGGTTCCCGGAAATCTCCGCGAAGCCACCGACACGGCGCGACTCAGGCTAGGAGGCGGTCGAGACAGAGAGGGGGGACGCGGACATGGGCCGTCAGATCCTGTCAGCGGTGCGGCCCGATGCCGTCGAAGGGCTTCGCTTCTCCTTCGACGGCATCGGCCCCGGCAAGCCCGGGGCGTGCGGGCCTGCTGAACCGGTCCCGACCGTCGAACCGGTCGCCGTCGTCGGAGTGGGCCGCCAGCCTCCCCCGGCCGCCGATCCGCGATCCTTCCGGCCGCTGGAGCACGGCGTCGGCCCCGTGGCCATCCGCGGGGCGACCGCGGGTTGCGGGCTCGGCGGCTGCCTCGACCGGCGCAGGGCGACAACATCGCCGCCTACGTCTCCGGCGCCCTCAGCCTGGAGAATGGCGCACTCACGGCTACGGCGCGCGGCGCAGGAGCAGGCAGCGAGGAAGGCAGCAGAACGCGAGGCCCGCCCCCCGTCTGCATCGGTCGGGGCGAAGTTCACCGACGCACGGTGGGACGCGTCGTAGAAGACGGACCGGGGCACTCCGAAGGACTTCCACCCGCAGCTCTGCAACGGCTGCGGGCACCACGCGGTGACCACCGCGCGGAAGGACCGCCGACGGCCACCGGCCAGGACCAGGAGCAGACCGTGCCCGACCAGAAGGGCGGCTGCTGGCTCTCGCGCCTGCGCACCTGACCCGGGCGAGCTTTCCCGCCCGCGGCGCGGGCAGGCCCAAGGCCACCATGGGCACGCCCGCGCGGCCGCTCGGCTAGAGTGTCGGGCCGGACCGATGGGGAGAGGACAGTGCAGGTCAAGGTGGGGATCGTGGAGAACAGGGCGAGAGGCACCGCTGCGGGTGCCGCACTGCTGGCGGCGGTGCTGAGCGGGTGCGCCGGACCTGACGGGTCGCACGCGCCGGACGGCAG
Organism: Streptomyces sp. MS06; assembly: GCF_047200655.1. NCBI lineage: Bacteria > Bacillati > Actinomycetota > Actinomycetes > Kitasatosporales > Streptomycetaceae > Streptomyces > Streptomyces sp. MS06. Next base: position 5,256 of record NZ_JBJZOJ010000046.1, on the reverse strand, counting down.
GGCGCACCCGAGCGCCTCGGCCATGGTACGGACGGCAGCGAGCGGGGGCACGGTCGGTACTGCCGGCTCCTCCTGCGAACTGCCCGTCACCTTCGCCCTCGCCAAGAACTGGAAGGCCAAGGGCGTCGACGCGGAGACGGAACTGGCGAAGGCCTCGAGCGGGCCGGATGGCGATCTGTCCGCATCGCTCGCCGACCTCTTCCTCCGTCAGGGGCCGGTCACCGCCGCCTGCGAGATCGACGCCAAGCCGGCCGGCCACATCGGTTTCCTGCGAGTGTGGACCGGCGGGCCGGACGACACGGACGCACGCGCCGTGCTGCGCGCGTTCGTCGCGGCCGAGGAGGACGTCAGCAAGGAGAGGTACCACACCTTCACGACACCCACAGGTCTGTCCGGCGTCGAGGCGGAATACGTCACGACGAGCAAGCTCTTGGACGAGACCAGGAAGCAGCGCGCGCTGGCGGTCGCCACGCCCGACGGCCCGGTCGTCCTGCACCTCGGCGGGCTGGACAGCGAGGAACACGAGGCGATGCTGCCCGCGTACGAACTCGCCAAGCAGACACTGCGGGTCACCTGACGGCCGCGGGAGCACACTCGATAGCGTCGTTCTGTGATCGGTCCCCGCGGACTGGGTGCGGATCGGTTCGCCCAGCCCGAGTCTCGTTGATCTCAGCGACCCGCTCCGGCGACAGCGCGGTCGGAAGATGCACCGGATGATCGTCGCGGTGCACCTCTAATGTCCCGCCAAACGGCCCGTGCCGACTCGGACTACTTCTCAGACCGCTGCCGCGACAGCCGCCACCGGCGGCGGCAGGGGCCACGATGGAGCAGCCACAAGCAAGCGGACCCGCTCCACAGCATGCAACACGACGGCCCACTACCTGGGGAATTGTGTGACCACAGCAGTGGGGGAGTTACGTGACCGCCGGCACAGGGGCTTCCCTGCTGCGTCACGCGATCACGGCCTCCGGTTGCGGGGCAGGGCCGCGCGGCCCTCACGACGCGATGCCGCAAAGAGGACGGCCGACCGGCGTCCCCGTAGTGTCCTCCGCAGACGCGGAACCGCCGTCGCGTGTCCGGAGCGCCGTATCAGTCCTGTACGCCGGGATGACGCAGCCACCAGCGTGCGGACGACCTGACCGGTGCCGGCAACCGCGGATCGTCCCGCACCTCCGCTAGGAGCCCGCGGTGGCCGGCTCTGCCGATCGCGTACACGAGGCGGTCCAGGACCGAGGCGTGGGCGGGCCGACGGGTGGCCACCCATGCCGTGGCGTGCCGGGTCACGGCCCGCTGCCAGAAGCGGTGCGGGCTGGTGCCCCCGATGTGACCGAGCGCGTACGCGGCGACGTCGGCGATCGCGGCCGGGGCCGACGGGTGCAGGACCAGGGGCTCGACACTGCGTCGCTCGTGGTCGCCGCCCAGTTTGCGGAGCGCTTCCAGCAGCGTGGTGAGCCACATCTCCTCCCCTGCCCGCCATGTCGAGGTCAGCTCCTCCGCCAGCACCCTGGCCGCCGCCGTCCGGTAGGGGCTGGCATGCAGGAGCGAGGCCGCGTACAGGCGCACGTCGAACACGGGGTGGAACAGCGTCTCCTCGAACAGCACGGGCAGTACGTCGTCGACGTAGCCGTCGGCGGGTGTGGACAGGCGCGCAGCGGTCTCGTGAGCCAGACGCCGGGCCACGATGCGGGCGCCTGCCTCCGGTGCCAGCCGGTTCTCCTTCACGACAGCGTGGTGCCGTTCCAGATCGCGGGTGGCGAACGCACGCAACAGCTTCGCCGCCTGTCGGTGCTGAAGGCGCGGCGGGATCTGCCGGAGCACCGAACGGGCCAGCGCGAGCGTGTCCTCCCCGAGGCCGTCCGGACCGATGTCGCCGGCGCCGCCCGACAGGACGTCGGCGAGGGAGTGCGACAGCGTGGAGAGGTGATGGGGGGTGAAATGGCCGTAGTCGATCTTTCGCACACAGGCCATGAGCGAGCCCTTGAAGACCCGGTCGTCGCCCGGAGAGCGCAGCTGGCGCAGCACCTGGGTGGTGGCCTCGGCGTGCGCGCAGGAGTCGAACATGCAGGCGGTGCCCACCAGGCTCTGCACCGTGCGGTCTGCTACCGCGTCACGCACCGCGGCCAGCGCCTCGATCTGCAGGACGGGGTGCGCGAGCAGGCGGTTGAACGCCTCGAAGCGCCGCATCCAGGACACGCCGTCCGCCACCATGACCTCGGTCAGCAGGCGATGTGCCGCCGCCGCCCAGAGGTCGTCCGTACCGTAGGAGAAACGCGGCCCGTGCGTCACCAGAGCGGTCAGCTCGTCCCAGCCGGAGCCGTTCATGGGCGCGCCCTGCGCGGCCTGCCGCAGGAGTCCCTCGGTCCTGGGCCAGGCGATGCGTTCCGCGGGATGCGATCGCGCCAGCGGCAGGCCCGCACGCACCGTCGGCGCGTGGTAGCGCAGCACCGTGTCGAACACCGAACTCAGCGAGTGCGGCGGCAGCTCCAGGAGCGTCTCGTAGCCGATGACCGCGTCGTACGGTACGGGAGCGGTACCCAGTTCCCATCTCGACACGGTCGCCGCGTGCGGGCGGCGAGCGCCGATTGCCGGTAACGCCGCCGCGAAGGCCGTGAGGTTCGGCCAGGCGGGTTTCTCGCGATGCAGCCGGTTCACCCTGAGCAGCCAGGCGCCCCGTAGCCGCGGAGCCAGGGCTCCCGGGCCCGAGTCCGCCTGGTGCGCGCGAGGCGGCCGCCCGCGCCGCTTCGGAGCCCGCGCTGAACCACGCCCGTCCATGGGGCGATTGTAGGCAGTTCGGCGCGTGTTGGGTTGGACTGTGGCGAAGTGCGAGGAGTTGGGCCGGCGTGCAATAAAGCGCCCGGGGCACCCGGGCCCGGCCTACCTTCCTGGAACGCACACGGTTCGTGTCGACGAACCGTCCCTGACAGCCGGAGGAGTTGGCGATGACGGGCATGTCGAAAGCGAGTTTCGGACCACCGACGCGGCCCCGGCCCACTGCACACCGTCCCGCCGTGAACGAGTGTGCCCCGCGGGACTTCGCGACGGTCCGCCTTTCCCCGGCGGACCGTAAGGTGATCGAGCACCTGGCGGCACAACTGTCGGGTACCGATCCCGACACGGAGGTCGGGCGGTACGTCCTGCAGGCCCAGCTGCTGGCGGCCGGACTGCCCGCACGCGTCCGCACGGCGCTGCTCCGCTTCCGCCAGGACGGGGACGCACGCGGCGGGATCCTGCTGCGAGGCCTGCCGCTGGGCCAGGTGCCCCCCACCCCCGAAGACGCCGACCGCGGCGGGGGGTTACGTCTCCTCGCGGCCCACGTGCTCAGCCTGGTGGTCGGCGTGGTGGGCGAGCAGTTCGGATTCCTGCCCGAACTGTCCGGCCGGATCGTGCAGGACATCCTGCCCGTCAGCGGCTTCGAGGACACCCAGCACTCGATATCGAGCCGAGCACTGCTGGAGCTGCACTGCGAGACGGCGTTCACCGAGTCCCGGGCCGACTTCGTCGCGCTGCTGTGTCTGCGCGCGGACCCGGAGCGGCGCGCGGCGACACTCGTCAGCCCGGTACGCGAGTCGCTGGCCCGGCTCGCGCCGGCCACCGTGGAACTGCTGCGCGAACCGCGGTTCGTGACCACTGTCGACGGCTCCTTCCTGCGTGGCTCGGGCATCCCGGGCCCGGTGACCGTCGGGCCGATCAGTCTGCTGGGCGGAAGCGCGGACCACCCGAGGATGCGATGCGACTTCGCCGAGACGAAGGGGACCGACCCCCTGGCGCGAGAGGCGGTGAGCGCTCTGCACGAGGCCGCCAGCGCCTCGGCGCACGCGGTGCGCCTGTGCCCCGGCGACCTGCTGCTGGTCGACAACCACAGCGCCTTCCACGGCCGTACGTCCTTCATTCGGCACGGGGAAGGCCGGGACCGGTGGCTGCTGCGCGGCTTCGTGGCCCGCGATCTCGCCCGGTCGATCGTCAACCGGCCCGGTGCCGGCCGGATCATCGACATCGACTACGAGAAGGCGGCATCGGGTGCCGCCCCGAACCGGGCGGCAGCGGCCGCGACGTAGCGCCCGCCCACTCGCTCTTCCCTTCCCATCCCGCACTCCCTTGCCGCATTCGGCCACAAGACTCAAGGAGACATCCAGTGAACGCTGCCAGGACCAAGGCCGGGACCAGGACTCTGCTCAGCGCGGCGCGTCGCCGGGCAGGGTTCGGCGTCGCCCCCGATCACCCGGCCGACACCCGGTCGGCGCCCAGCACCGGAAGCGAGAGCGCCGGCACCACGGCGCGCGCCGCCCGGCCCTCCCGGACGCCGTACAGGCTGCTCCGGTTCGCGCTCCCCGCGGCGGTGGCGGCCGTGATCACCACCGCCGTGGTGGCAACTCCGGCCGCAGCGGACGTGCCCTACACCTCTGTCGTCGCCTCCAACTCCGGAGGCGCCTGGTGGCGCGCCGCCCCGAACCTGAGCGGGCAGAAGATGAACTACCTGTACAACGGCACACCCCTGCACATGTACTGCTGGATCACCGGGCAGACGGTGTCGCCGCCCGACTCCGACTACACCTCCGATCGCTGGTTCAAGGTCGGCACGCCGTACGTGAGCGGTCAGTACTACATCCACTCCTCGCTCGTGGACCACCAGACCACGGTCGGGTACTGCTGAGGACGGGGCCGGCCCCGGGCCCGGCGAACGGGCGGCTCAGCCGCACGCCCGGCCCCGATCGGCTCGGCCCTGCCCGTAGAGGGGCGGCCTGGCAGCCGGGCGCAGCCGGCGCCCCTGGTGCGATCGCACCAGGGGCGCCGACAGCACGCACGCCACTCCCGGGGCCGCCTCTCCCGGGCCACACACACGAGCCCCCTCGCACGTGGCCGGTCCGGCGCCCGGATGTCAACGACCGGGCGTTCCGCGCCGACCGGAACGCCGCCGCCGTACCGACCCCGACGCCTCGGCAGTGCGACGGGCCCTCGTGCGGCCCGCATGCCTGTGCGGAGCCCGGCCCCGTGGCGACACCGCCGGAAGGGCGGCACCGAGCCGTCAGGGAGATGCGGGCGGTGCCGACGGCGCGCGTGGGAGAGGTGCGTCGAGATCCTTCGGCGCGCTGGTTGATCCGGTGAGAGAGCGGCCGCGTCGGCCGGTGGGGCCCGTGCCATGTTGCTGGCGGTTCGCTCGATCTCGAGGGTGTGTCGGAATTGCTGGTTGGGGTGGGTTTGGTGGTGGTGTGTGTAGCTCGTGTGGAGTAGGGGGGGTGTTGTTGTGGGGGGTGGGGG
>NZ_JBJZOJ010000045.1:0-63414 GCF_047200655.1 Streptomyces sp. MS06 | reverse complement strand
CCCCCCCCCCCCCCCCCCCCCCCCCCCCCCCCCCCCCCCCCCCCCCCCCCCCCCCCCGCGCCGAAGTCGATCGGGATCAGCCCCGGCACCAGGACCTTGACGGTGTGCAGACCAAGGGCCCGCTGCTCGGGCGCGGTCTGGTCGACCACCACCACGTCGAAGCCCCGCGCGGCCACCGCACCGACGCAGGCCGCGACGTCCTCGCGCAGGTCGCCGGAGTGCCGCAGGGCGCCGGGGCCGCCCGCGAGCGAGGCGAGGGGCACCCGCTCGGCGGGGTCCCGCCCGCGCAGCAGGAAGTCGGCGTACCGGCCCATCTCGGGCAGCCCGTACAGCAGCGGATGGTCGTGCAGCACCCGCACCTCGCCGAAGTCCCGTGCCATGCCGCGCAGTCGGGACTCCTCGCGAGCGGTGCGGCGGCGCAGGTTGACGGAGTCGGTGGCGATCTCGCAGAGCCCGCCGGCGAGCGCGCTCTCCGGGGCGGGCGAGGCACCGGCGCCGAAGCAGAGCAGGCCCGGCCCACCGTCGACGCGTTCGGCGACCGCGGTCACCACCGGTACCGGGAAGGTGATGCGGGTGTCGAAGAACCGGGCGCGGTAGCCGTACATCGCCAGCCGGTCGACCATGGCACGGGTCGCGGGCCGGACACTGCTGGACGCGTCGATCTCGGGCAGCCGGACCCGGCCGAACCAGGCCAGCAGGAACGCGTCGCGTTCGACGGTCTCCATCAGCCCGTGCAGCACCGCCTCGGTGAGACCGCCGCCGGAGGCGCAGCCGTTGGAGCTCTCCTGCACGAAGCGCCGGCGGATGCCGCCGGGCGCGTGGTAGTAGGCCACCACCTCCGGGACCAGCACCGGCCGGTCGTCGCGCAGCGACCACCCCCACACCCAGTCCACCGGGCGGTCCGGGGCGAAGCGCGGTGCGCGGGGCTCGGCGGTGTGGAAGGCGTCGGAGTACAGACCGGTGACCCGGGGGTCGACCGCGTCCTCGCCGAGCTCGTCGAGAGCGGCGGTGACCACGGTCCGCTTCGCCCGGGCCCGCATCCCGGCGTACCGTTCCAGCCCTTCCAGCAGGCCGACCCGGACGCTGGCGCCGTAGGCGTCCGTGTGGCCGCCCCAGTAGCACTCGCGCAGGTGGTCGCCCGAGCGGGTGGTGAAGGCACCGACGGCGGACGAGGTCGACGTCGACGTCTGGTCGGGTGCGACGGACGGGCCGAGCATCCCGGTGACCGGGTTGGCGAACGCCGCCGCCGTCAGACGGTAGGACTCCAGCGGGCGCAGTCGGAAGCTGCCCGGGGCGTGTTCCGGGCAGGGGTCCAGGGTGATGCGCGCGGCGTCCGCGGTGTCGTCGGCGGGGGCGGCGCAGGACGGGCACTCGCCGTCCGGCACCAGCGGGAAACGCGCCACGTGCAGGGTCTCCAGGTCCAGCAGCCACACCCAGGGGTGGTCCGCCGGCCGAGGTCCCAGTGCCGCCGCCGAGACGAGTGCGCCGAGGGCGTCCACCGCGAAACCGGCCCGCCAGGGCGGGGAACCGGTGGACCGGGACTCGCCGCCGCGCTCCAGCGCCTCGCGCAGCGACCCGGCCCGCACCGCCTGCCAGCGCCGGGCCAGGCACTGCGGACAGCCGGCGGCGCCGCGGACGGGCGGCGGACCGACCACGGCCTGGTGCCCGTACAGCCCCACCGGGACCGTGCCTTCGGGCCACCGTCCCGGCCCGCGGACCAGTTCGTCGCGCACGCCGAGCGGCACGACCACTACCGGCGGCATCCCGGGGAAGCGGGCCGCACGCTCGGAGAGGGCGGCGGTCAGCGCCGTGCAGACCGCGTCCCACGGCCCGCCCGCCGTCGTGGGACCGGTGCGCGGCGCGGCCGCGGTCTCAGTCGGCACGGCGCTCTCCGCGGGTCAGCAGCACCCGGACCGCGTGGACGCCGCCCGCGGCCAGGTCGGGGGCCGCCACCGGAACCGTGAACGCGTCCAGGCGCGCCGCGGCGAGGCCGTCGAGGACACCGGGCCAGGTGGTGTCCGCCGCGGTCGCCGACCCGAGTTCGGTGCCGGACGCGGGCCCGAGTTCGGTGCCGGACGCCGGCCCGGTGTCCGCGAGGAGGGAGGCGGCGTCCAGGTCCTCCCACAGCGGGTCGCCGGTGTCGGGCGGTTCCCCGGCGCGGCGGAGCTGCTCCGCGCCGATCAGGTCGCGCAGCGCTTCCAGGACGGCGTCGCGGTGCCTGAGGCCGCTTCCGGCGGCCCAGCGGGTCGGGCCGGTCCACGGGTCGGTGAGCCTGGCCAGGACGACGGGCAGCAGGTGGCCGCCCGCGGCGGTGAGGTCGAGGAGCTCCGGCGTGACGCCGAGGTTGTCCGCCGAGCGGAGCAGGAACAGCAGTTCGGGATCGGAGGCGAGGGTGTCCGGGTCCACCCGCTGCAGCGGCGCGCGCCGGCGGACCGCGCCGTGCAGGGCGTCGTGGACGAGCGCGGTGCGCAGGGCGCGGGCGAGAGCGGCACGCGGGCTGCCGCCGGCACCGGTACCGGCCGAGGTCCGTTCGAACAGGCCGTCACCGTTCCATCCGCCGAAGGTGCGCACCGCGCCCGCGGGCACCAGCACGGTCCGCCCGTCGAGCAGCGAGACGGCCTCGGACCAGTGGGCGAGCCGTTCGGCGGGGGCGTCGAGGCCGCTGGAGACGGTGAGCCGGGCGGCGTCGATGCGGGTCCACTTGCCGGCGGCGGCCTCCAGCGGGCTCCCGTGCAGCACCGGGGCCGGGACGACGTGTTCGGCGTACACCTCGGCGGCTCTGAGGACCGCCCTGAGCCGGGCGCCGGCGACGTGGTGGACGTCGGCCGCGGACACCCGGCGGACCCGCCCGGGTCCCAGGCCCAGCCTTACGGTGCCGACCTTCAGCGGGGTCTGCTCCCAGTCGTCGTCGGCGTAGGCGGTGAAGACGCCGGCCCGCTCGTGGACGAGCACGTCGCGTTCCTCCAGCGCGGTGAGGGCGGCGCGGGCGGCCTCCTCGTCGGCGGCCCCGTCGGCGGGCCGCGCGACCGGCTCGTCGTCCGCGTGCGGGGTACGCAGCACCTCCGCCGTCGGTGCGGCGGCGCGGGCCGCCGGGTCGGAGCAGAAGGGGCAGCGGGGGTGGGCCGGCAGCGGTTCGGTCAGCACGTCGAGCGAGTCGAGGTCCTGGATGACTATCTGCCCCCGGGTCTCGGCGGGAAGCGCCCCGGTGACGAGGCGGAACACCTCGAAGGCGAGCAGGTTGCCGAGCATGCCGGCGAGCGGCCCGCCGATGGTCCGTGCGGGCGCGCCGACCGGTGCGGCCGGTCCGACGGACGCCCACAGGTCGGCGCTGTCGGCGGCGTCGGCGTTCGCGCCCAGCCGCAGCGCGGCGCAGCACCAGCAGCTCGGGGCGCCGTCGGCGGTCTCCGGGCCCACGACGGCGAGGCCGCCGAACGTCCACGCCGGAAGCAGCCGGCGTCCCGCCGGCACGGTCTCGCCGAGCAGCCTCGGTATCTGCCGCCGTCCGGTCGCGCCGGTGACCAGGACGGTGTCCCAGCCGTCGAGGTCGGCCCAGCCGTACGTCCCCCCGGCGGGCGCGGGCAGGCGGGTGAGGCGGGTGGTGCAGCCCGCGGCGGCGAGGGCGTCCGCCTCCGCGACGAGGTCCGCGCTGCCCGGCGCCGGGCCCGGCGGGCCGCCGAGCGGACCGTGCACCGGATCCGGTTCGGTGACGGCCACCGCGGCACACCCGTTGCGGAGCAGACCGAGCGCGGCCCAGTGGGCGAGGGCGTCGTCGCCCAGGACGGCGACCGCGGTGTTCCGGTACCGCAGGAACCGGCCGGGCGCGTCGTCGGCGTAGTGGTCGAGGTAGTCGAGCTGGTGGGCGAAACGCTCGGCGACCTGCGGTGCGAGCACGTCCGCCGGCGGGCGGGGGCCGGCGTCCCGGGCGAAGCCACGCGCGTAGAGAGCGGCCACGAGTCGGACCACCATGTCGCGCTGCTTGTCCCCCATACCGGCGCAGAGCTCCTCGACCCGCCGCTCACCGTCGAGGTGCGGCACGATCAGGGTGGCGAAGCGGTAGGCGGAGCGGGTGACGAGGTTGAACCCGCCGTGGGCGTTGTGGAACAGCACACCGGACGGGGTGCGGGTGAACAGCACGTCCCTGCGGATGCGGGGCCGCGACTGGGCGATCTCCTCGTAGGAGTCGGGGGCCTGGGGCATGGGGTGGGGGATCCCTCCGATGGGCGAGGCAGCGGGTCAGCCGGCGGCCGACGGGGGAAGGCCCGTCGGGTCGGCCGGGGCGGTGGCCGGGAGGCTGGCGCCGGCCGCCTGCACGAAGAGCCGCAGCAGGTCGTGCACGCGGTAGCGGCCGGACGGTTCCTCCTCCAGCAGCCCGGCGTCGACGAGCGAGCTCAGGACGGAAGCGCCGGGGGCGCTGGGCGAGCCGCGGCCCAGTCCCGGAGGCGCGTCGCCGGGGGCGGATCCGGGCGGGAGCGGCAGCGCCCGCCCGCCGGCGGACTCGCCCCGCAGCACGGCCAGCTGCAGACCGCGCAGGACCGGTCCCGGGTCCACGCCCAGTTCTCCGGCGAGATGGGTGTGGATCCTGCGGTACTCGGCCAGCGCCTCGGCGCGCCGGCCGCAGCGGTGCAGTGCCGTGATGAGCAGGGCGGAGAGCCCTTCGTGCGCGGGGTGGGTCCGCACCGCCTCGAGGGCTTCGGGGATCATCTCCCGGTGGCGGCCAAGGCGCAGTTCGCCGCCGAAGACACGTTCCACGGCCAGGAGGCGCTCCTCGGCCAGTGGTGGGACGAGGTCGCGGTGGATCTCGTCGGAGTGGACGTTGCCGAGCAGGGGCTCCCGCCACAGGCCCAGCGCCGTACGGGCGTGGCGCAGCGCGCTCTCCGGGTCCTCGTCGGTGTGGGAGCGGGCGAGCAGTGCGCGGAAGTCGAGCAGGTCGAGGGTGTCGGCGTCGGCGTGCAGCCGGTAGCCGCCGGGAACCGCCTCGATGGCGTGGTCGGACACTCCGTACTTGGCGAAGAGCCGGCGCAGCCGGAGCACGCAGGTGTGCAGCGCCGACCTGCCGCCGGCCGGGGGGTTGCTGCCCCAGACCACGCGCTGGAGCAGCTCGGAGCCGACCACGGAGCCGGGGTGGAGCAGCAGCGCGGCGAGGAGCGAGGCCGGACGTGAGGGCTGCAGGACGACCGTGTCGCTGCCGTCGGTGATGGCGAGCAGACCGAGAACGAGGAAGCGGGGCCGGCCGGGCGCGGGTGCGGCGGCGGGGCGTGCTTCGGGCGGGGTCTCCTGTGGTACAGGGCTACCTGACTTGGACACTGTCTCTCGTGCCGATCGATGGTGGGGGCAACGACCTTGCGCGCGAGTGGCTGAGCGCACCCGATGGGTGTGGGCGTGCTCAACTCCCTTGCTGAATGGGGAACTTAGATTCGAAGAGGGGTGTGCGTCCAGGGGCCGGCGGAAAAGATCAGACGATGCTCGGCCGGCGGGGGATGGTGCCGGGCGGTCGGGTTGGCGCCGTGGCCGCCGGGGCATACGCTTCGGCAGGGGAGGGCCGCGGCCGTCCCGGAACGCTTCGCACCCAGGGAGGACGCATGCCGTGGTGGGCCCTGATTCCGGTCGTCTCGATGGTCACCGGGCCCGTCGCGCTGTACGTCATCACGCGCCGCAACAGACGTACCGAGAGGGCCGACGAGAGGTACGAGGAGTTGTCCCGGAAGTACACGGCCCTGCTGGAGGAGACCACCTCCGGTGAACTGCCGGACGGCCGCGGCCGCCGGCTCGACTAGGGGCCCGGCTAGGGCCTGTCCGGCGGATCTTTGAACCGCTTCGTGTCCCGGTCCGTTCGCATGGTCATGGGGCGGGGGGATCTCACGAACAGCGAATGGTCGCGGCTGCTGCCGCAACTACCGAAAACCGGCGGGCGGGGCGGACGATGGGCCAGTCACCGCAAGGTGATCAACGGCATCCTCTTCCGGGAGCGCACTGGCGTCCCGTGGCGTGATTTGCCAACGCGGTTCGGAAAATGAAAGACGGTCTATGAGCGACATAGACGCTGGTCAGCCGACGGTACGTGGGAGACGATCCTCCATGCCGTCCAGGCCGACGCGGATGCGGAAGGCCGTATCGACTGGAGCATGGTGAGCGTGGATTCGACGTCCTGCCGCGCTCATCAACACGCCGCCGGGGCCCGCAGGGATGCGCCGCGTGTCCCGAAAAAGGATCACGGCCTCGGCAGCACCGCCCTGATGAGGGACTCGGACGCTCCCGGGGCGGACTGACTTGCAAGATCCACCTTGCCAGTGAGGGCGGACGTCGCCCGCTTGCTTTCCTGGTCACGCCGGGAATGGTGTGCTTGATCTGCCGTCTCCGCAGATAGCGGCGGTTGCGGCGAGACGAGTAGGCCCTGAGCCACGAGACCAGCGGGCCAACCGCCGGCGCCGTGGCAGCAAAGGCGGTCGACCCGCCGGATTCGACAAGACGATGTACAAGCGCAGGAACGAGGTCGAGCGGACGATCAATGCCCTGAAGAACTTCCGGGCTGTGGCTACGAGGTACGACAAGCGGGCCTATGTCTTCCACGGCACTGTCACCGTCGCTGCGATCCGGCTCTGGCTCCGCACATGAGCTTTCAGGCGGTCTTCATCGCTGCCAGAGGAAGGCGGCCTTGCTACAGGGGTGGCAGTGAAAGATGTAGCCGCGGCCACCTCCGCCAAAGTTGGCGGAGGTCGCGAAGTCGGATCCTTCTTCGAGTTCGGCCGTGAATGTCATGCGGGTTGTGCAGGAGGGACAGTCGGGGGTCTCGTCACCTTGGAGCCAGTGGGGTTCGCCACCCAGCCGTCCCAGAACCGGCCCTGCAGTTGGGGTGTCGGCTGGGTGGGGGTGCAAGGCGGTCACCGCACCGAGCAGCGTCTCGCCCTCGGCGGGGACGGCGGCCGCCGATAGCTGACCTTTGAACACGAAGGCGCGGTTGGCGCCGGCGGTGGCGTCCCAGTCGTCACACATGCCCGGGTCATTCTGGCAAAAGAAGACCGCGACCGCCCCCAGATCGAGGGGCAGATGAGCGAGGAACTGCATGGGCTCGCCACATTCACGGCAGTTCGGCCAGACGAATCCATCCGGGACGAGTGGCACTCCTCCCGTGCGCAGTACGGGAGCGTCAGCTACGGCTTCTCCGCCGTTGACCAGCAGCATGGCCAAAGCCTAGGTGCAACGTTCCCCACTCCAACCTGAGGGGGGCGACCGGGCGCAAGCCAAGATCCGCCGGACAGGCCCTAGGGGCCCGGCCGCTCCGCCGCCCGGCGGGTGCGGAGCGCAGTGCGCCGCCGCCCGCCCGCGTGGCGCCGGCGCCACGCCCGGGTGCGCCGCCGACCTGATGCCGACCTGGCGCGGTGCGCGCTGCTGTGCGGCGGCGCCCGGTCCCGGCCGCCGGACCCTGCGGTGCCTCCCCCGGCGGCGGTGATCGACCGCCCGCCGCGGCGACCCTGGGCGAGGGGCCCGGTCGGGTCGACGCGCCGGGTGCGCCCGACATGCCGGGTGTGCCGGGCGCGCCGGTGATCGAGCCGGCCGGGTGGTCTCCCTCGCCGCGGGTGCGGCCGCTGCTGCGGTGCGGCGGTCAGGCGTCCTGTTGCGGCGGTCGGGTGTCCTGTCCGGTGAGGGAGGCCAGGGCGGCGTCGAGGCGGCGGGTGGCCTCCGCGGCCACCGGGGCCATGGCCTCGACGCCGGTCAGGGTGACCATGGTGCCGGGGTCGATCGCCTGGACGACGACCCGTTCCCCGTCGGCGCGGACCACGACGTTGCAGGGCAGCAGGAGTCCGACCGAGGGGTCGGCCGCCAGCGCCTCCCGGGCCAGCGGCGGGTTGCAGGCGCCGAGGATCAGGTACGGCTCCATGACGTGGTCGAGCCGGGCCCGGAGCGTGGCGCTCAGGTCGATCTCGGTGAGTACGCCGAAGCCCTGGTCGGCCAGGGCCTGGCGGACGGCTTTCACGGCCTCCTCGAAGGAACCCGTCAGTTCCACGGTGCGGTCGTACGACATGTTGTCCCACCTCGCTCGTCGTGCTGGGTCGTGGCCGGTCCCCGCCCGCGGCGCATGGCGTGAACCACACTCGGAAATATACCCCCGGGGGTAAGAGTGTTAGAGTCGTTGTCATACCCAGGGGGGTAATTGAACCGCGAAGGGAGCAAGCAGCGTGTTCTTCGTTGACGCCATCGAGCTGGAGGGCCTGGGCAACCGCAGCTACCTGGCCGGAGGTGAGCGGACGGCGGTGGCAGTGGACCCGCCCCGCGACATCGACCAGGTCCTGGCCGCAGCGGCGCGGCGGGGAGTACGGATATCCCACGTCGTCGAGACACACATCCACAACGACTACGTCACCGGCGGACTGGAACTGGCGCGGATCACCGGCGCCGCCTACCTGGTCCCGGCCGCCGCGCGGGTGTCGTTCGCACGGACGCCCGTGTCCGACGGGGACACCGTCGACATCGACGCCGACCTGACGCTCGCAGCCGTGGCCACCCCCGGTCACACCCCGCACCACACCGCGTACGTGCTGAGCGAGGCCGGCCGGCCGGTGGCCGCGTTCACCGGCGGCTCGCTGCTGATCGGCACCGTCGGGCGGCCCGACCTGGTCGAACCCCGGCTGACCGAGGGACTCGCCCGCGCCCAGCACGCCTCGGCCCACCGCCTCGCCGACGCCCTGCCCGACGAGACCGCGGTACTGCCCACGCACGGCTTCGGCAGCTTCTGCTCCTCCGCGCAGGCGGACGGGGACGCCACCACGATCGGCAAGGAGAAGGCCGCGAACACGGCCCTGACCGTCGACGTCGACACCTTCGTGGCCGAGCTGCTGGCCGGCCTGGACGACGTCCCCGCCTACTACGCCCACATGGGCCCCGCCAACGCCGCCGGCCCCGCCCCCGTGGACCTGACGCCGCCCGCGCCCGCCGACGCCGCCGAGATCGCCGCCCGGCTCGCGGCGGGGGAGTGGGTGGTCGACCTGCGCAACCGGGTCGCCTTCGCCGAGGGGCACCTGGCCGGCTCGTTCAACTTCGAGGCGGACGGCAAGCTCGCCACCTACCTGGCCTGGCTGATCCCCTGGGGCAAGCCGGTCACCCTGCTCGCCGAGTCCGCCGAGCAGCTCGCCGCCGCCCAGCGCGAACTGGTCCGGGTCGGCATCGACCGCCCCGCCGCGGCCGCCACCGGCGGCCCCGAGCAGTGGCTGCGCGAGGGCGAGCGGCCGGCCTCCTTCCCGCGGGCCGGCTTCACCGACCTCGCCGCCCAGGACACCGGCCGGATCGTCGTGCTCGACGTCCGCCGCGACTCCGAGCGCGCCGCGGGCTGGATCGAGGGCTCCGTCCACATCCCCCTCCACCAGGTTCACCGGCGGGCCGGTGAGGTACCCGAAGGCACCACGGTGTGGGTGCACTGCGCCGGAGGCATGCGGGCGGGGATCGCCGCCTCGCTGCTGGCCGCGGCCGGCCGGGACGTCGTCGCCGTCGACGACTCCTTCGACGCCGCACCCGACGCCGGTCTGACCGTCGTCACCCACTGAACCGGCCGGCCGGGGGCCGGCGAAGACCCCATCTCATCGCGAGAAGAAAGGTGACTGCGACGATGTTCCTCTTTCGCAGGAACGAACGACGGGTGTCCGTCGAGGAGGCCCGAACCCGTACCGGCGGCGAGCAGCCGGCGGCGGTCCTGCTGGACGTCCGCGAGAAGCAGGAGTGGAAGGCCGGCCATGCGCCCGGCGCCGTGCACGCTCCGCTGTCCGGGCTGTCCCAGGGCAGGGCGCTGCCCTCGGCGGCGAAGGGCCGGCCGCTGGTGGTGATCTGCCGCAGCGGCAACCGCTCGCAGCGGGCGGCCGGGCTGCTGGCCGACCGGGGTGCGGAAGCGGTGGACGTCAAGGGTGGCATGAACGCGTGGGCCGCCGCCGGATACCCGGTCGTCGACGAGCGCGGGAACAGCGGCTCGATAGCGTGAGCGCACTCATCCTCGCCCTGGTCGCCGGAGCGGTCATCGGCCTGTCGCTGGGTGCCCTCGGCGGCGGCGGGAGCGTCCTGGCCGTGCCGGCCCTGATCTACCTGCTCGACTTCACCCCGGTGGCGGCGACCACCGCAAGCCTGATCATCGTCACCGCCACCTCGCTCACCGCCCTGTTCGCGCACGCACGGGACGGGAACGTCGCCTGGAAGGCGGGAGCGCTGTTCGCGGTCGCGGGCATCGTGCCGGCCTTCCTGGCCGGTGCGGTCGCGGGCGATCTGCCTGCGGGGGTGCTCACCGGTGCCTTCGCGGTGGTCGCCGGGCTCGCCGCAGTGCGGATGCTGCGGCCGTCCGGCGCCGCGCGTCCCGACTCGGTCCGGCCGCTGAAAGCGGCCGGCGCCGGCGCCGGGCTCGGCGCGGTCACCGGTTTCCTCGGCGTCGGCGGCGGTTTCCTCGCCGTCCCCGCCCTGGTCAGCGTGGTCGGCCTGCGGATGCGGCAGGCGGTGGGCACCAGCCTGCTGGTGATCAGCGTCAACTCCCTCGCCGCGCTCGCCGCCCGCACCGGCAGCAACGGAGACCTGCGCTGGGGACTGATCGGCCCGTTCGCCGGAGCGGCCATCCTCGGTGCCTGGGACGGCAAGCGGCTGGCCACGAAGGTGACGGGCACGACCCTGCAGCGGATCTTCGCGTTCGTGCTGCTGGGAGTCGCCGCCTTCATGCTCTCCGACGTGCTCCTCTGAGCCGGTGGCGCCGCGGGGATCAGGCCGGCGAGCCGCGGGATCAGGCCAGGGAGAGGAACAGCTTCTCCAGCCGGCCGCGCATCTGGGCACGGTTCTCGTCGTCCGCGCCCCCCTCGCCGTCCTCCGGCTCGGTCAGGCACTGCTGCAGCCCGGTGGCGATGATGGCGAACCCGGCCCGGTCCAGCGCCCGCGAAGCGGCCGCGAGCTGGGTGACGACCTCCTCGCAGTCCCGCCCCTCCTCGATCATCCGGATCACTCCGGATATCTGGCCCTGTGCCCTGCGCAGCCGGTTCAGCACCGATTTCAGTTCGGCGCCCGCAAGATCAAGTTCCATCACCACTCCTCAAGAAATACCCCCAGGGGTCAATCGGTTCCCTTCACCGGGGGCCCACGACAGACAAGGATGACATCTGCCATGACCACGCCCACCACACTCGGCACGGACGAGGCGCGCAACCGGCTGCACGAGCTGACCGTGATCGACGTCCGTACTCCGGGTGAGTACGCCGGTGGCCACCTCCCCGGGGCGCTGAACGTCCCGCTCGACCAGCTCCAGCGCGCGCTGCCCGACATCCGTCAGGCCGCCGAGCGCGGTGACGTCCTCGTGGTGTGCGCCTCCGGCGCCCGCTCCGAGAACGCCTGCCGCCTCCTCGCCGAGAACGGGATCACCACCGCCACCCTCTCCGGAGGTACCGGCGCCTGGGCGGCCGACGGCCACGACCTGCACCGTCCGCAGGGCGCCTCCCGGGCCGTCTGGGGCATGGAGCGGCAGGTCCGCTTCACCGCGGGCACCGTCGTACTGCTGGGCCTGCTGCTCGGCCTGCTGATCCACCCCGCTTTCCAGCTGCTGTCGGCGGGCATAGCGGGCGGGCTGGTCTTCTCCGCCCTGACCAACACCTGCGGTATGGCCGCGATCCTTTCCAAGCTGCCCCACAACCGGACCCGCGCGGCCGACCTGGACGCCGCCCTCACCGCCCTGCGCAGCCGCTGACGGGCGCGAGGGGGCCGCTTGCGCGGAGGTCCCGGCGGTGGGCGCGGGCTGTTCGGGCGGAGCATCGCCCGCACGGCCCGCGCCCACCGCGTGCCCGTGCCGCCGGCACGACGGTGGCACGGGGTCGAACGCCGGGCCGGCCCGCCGCATCCGCTACTTGCTCGGGCCGGCCCCGTTCACTTCATGGCCCCCTCCCTCTCCGCAGGGCGGACCTGCGCCCCACCCGGGGCGGCCCGGCGGACCTCCGCAGGACCGCCCCCGGCGGAGGTCCGCCGGGCGGTCGTCGTCACGATCACCAACGTGCGTTCCGGTCCCGGCGTGTTCCGAGCGCCGGTCCCGCAACGGGTGTGGGGCACCCGGCTCACCGACGTGCGGTGAGGCGCTTCCACGTCCCCACGTGATCAGCTTGGGAGCGCGCCGGCGGGATCGGCAACGGCCCGAACGCGACCGAAGGCGCGGGCAAGCCCCGGACAACGCGCGCTTAACACTTCCCCGTTCACCGCGGAGCGGCCCGCGCCGCGGTGAACGGAAGCCGGTTGCACCGGATAGGTTGCATCACCGACCGGCGGCGCCGGAAGCCGGCCGTACCGGACGTCAGCTGCACCGGACGGAGGTGAACTGCGGGACCTGGTCGGCGGTGCCGTTGAATCCGGCCGTCGCGGTCTCGCCGGGATCGAGGATCCGGTGCCAGTCGGGCGCGTGCACCATGGCCGTCGAGCCGTTCTGCATGAAGGTCCCGTTCCAGCCGTCGCTCACCTCGGTCCCGTCGGGCATCGTCCACTGGACTGCCCAGTCGGTCATCCTCCGGGAACCGTCGTTGGTCACCGACACGCTCGCCTGGAAACCGCCGGGCCAGCTCTTGTCCACCGTCACCGAGGCGGAGCAGTCGGCCGGCTGCGGAGGCGGCGGGGGAGTCGTCTCGTCGTCCCCGAGGAACACGTCGGAGCAGTTGTAGAAGGTCTCCGTGCTGTCGGAGCGCTGCCATACGCTGTAGATCACGTGGCGGCCCGTCAGCCCGTCCGGAAGGTGTCCCCTGAGGTGGTAGGAGCCGTCGGTGAGCGGGGGCTCCGGGTCGACCGTGAGGAACGGGGCGGACTCCAGGTCGTCCCAGCGCAGCGGCTCGGTGGGGTCGAAGCCCTGCTTGGTGATGTAGAGCCGGAAGCTGCCAGGGTGGGGCACCCAGGCGGCGTAGACGAAGTCGAAGTCACTGCCCGCGCGCAGGTTCTGGGTGGGCCAGTCCGCGCTGGGGATGTCCAGGCCTGCGTACTTGGGCGAGCCGCCGCTGCAGAGCTGCCCGTCGGGAATGAACCCGCGGGTGCGTCCGCCCCCGTCCGAGCGCAGCACCCCGTACCAGTCGTAGAAGGGCTGCGTCCCGGAGACGGCCACCGCCGCGGCGCACGCCGGGTTGACCGGGTCGATCTCTCCGCTGGGCTGCAGCCCGTCCTGGTAGCAGGCGTACGTCCGGCTGGCAGGGGAGATCATGGAGCCGTGCGCTTCCGCTCGCTGAGCGAAGGGGAGGGCCATGAGGAGGGTGAGAAGGGTGAGGCCGGTAAGGGCTCTCACCGCCGTCAGACGTCGGATCATGTGCGTTCATCCATCCGGAAGGTGAGGTGGGCGCTCCGCGGCCGGGTCCTCGTGCGGAGGGGCGGCGGAGCGTGCCGGGCACCACTGCGGGTCGCCCGGTGTTCCGGTGGGGTAGCGGATCGGCGCTCGCTTATGGGAGCGCTCCCATCGCTCTGCATCATGTAGCCCGCGCAGCCCCCGGTCAAGACACCGGACAGGGCGGTACCGCGGCCGGGCAGGTACCGCGGCCGGGCGCGGTCGATCTTCCGCGCGCCCCTTGACAGCCGCCGACCGCCACTGGCTACATGTCACCGCGCCGCGATGATTCCGCTGTTCCGCAACTCCCGCCGGTTCACTCGCCGGTGGGCGCTTCACCCGGTCGCCCCGTGCCGAGACGGGCGACCCTCCCGGCCCGGCCGACGGGGGCACACGCTGCCCTCCGTGCCGGGCCGCCGGACCACGCGCCCCCGCGCCGGGTGCCGCGTGTGCCGCTTCCGCCGATCCACTCCACAGCCCCGCCACCCGCCGTCCGGCCCCGTCCCGGCGCCTGTCGCCGGGACGGCACCAGGGCTGCCCTGCTGCCCGCCCCTGCCTCCGGCCCGCCCGGGGACCGGTCCGACCGCGGCCTCGCCGCGGACCGGAGCCGGCCTCGGCGGAACCCCGGTGCGCCGGGGCCGGGCTGCCGTCCCACCTGACGGGGTCACCCACTGCGGGTGGCGCGGCACCCGGATCACCCATCGCGGGCGGCGCCTCCGCACGCGCCCCTTCGCCCGCCCGAGTCCGCGCCACCGAGAACACCGTCACCCGACAGAAAGCGAGACACCCATGCCTGCGCCACCCTCCGCCGCAAAGCACGTCCGGCGGGTGCTGGAGGGCACCGCCTCCGTGCTGCTGGGCCTTGCCCTGACAGCGTCACCCGCCCTCACGACCGCGGCCTCGGCCGCCTCGGCTCCCGCACAGGAGCAGCCCGCGGCCGCCGCCGCACCGGCGAGCGACTGGCTGCACGCGGACGGCAGTCTGATCGTCGACGAGGCAGGCAAGCCGGTCCGCCTCACCGGGGTCAACTGGTTCGGGTTCAACACCTCGGAACGGGTCTTCCACGGATTGTGGACCGCCAACCTCGAGACGGTCACCCGTCAGATGGCCGAGCGCGGCATCAACATCGTCCGGGTGCCGATCTCCACGCAGTTGCTGCTCGAGTGGCGGGCCGGGAACCTGTCCGCGGCCACCGGCATCAACGCGGCCGCCAATCCCGAACTCGCCGGCATGAGCACGCTGCAGATCTTCGACCACTGGCTGGAACTGTGCAAGCGCTACGGGCTGAAGGTGATGCTCGACGTCCACAGCGCCGAGGCGGACAACTCCGGCCACGTCTACCCGGTCTGGTGGAAGGGGTCGATCACCCCCGAGAAGTTCTACCAGGCCTGGGAGTGGGCCGCCGACCGGTACAAGAACGACGACACCGTCGTCGCGATGGACATCGAGAACGAACCGCACGGCAAGGCCGACCAGGACCCGCACGCCAAGTGGGACGACAGCACCGACACCGACAACTTCAAGAACGCCTGCCAGACGGCGGGGCGCCGCATCCTCGCCGTCAACCCCAAGGTCCTCATCCTGTGCGAGGGCATCGAGACCTACCCCAAGGACGGCACCGGCTGGGACTCGCCGGACCCGAAGGCGTTCTACAACGACTGGTGGGGCGGCAACCTCCGCGGTGCGAAGGACCACCCGGTGGACCTCGGCGCGCACCAGTCGCAGCTGGTCTACTCGCCCCACGACTACGGGCCGGCGGTGTTCCCGCAGCCCTGGTTCGAGGGCGACTGGAACCGCGGGACGCTCGAACGGGACGTGTGGGACCCCAACTGGCTCTACCTCCACAAGCAGAACACCGCACCCCTGCTGATCGGCGAGTGGGGCGGCCACCTGGACGGCGGCCCCAACCAGAAGTGGATGACCGCGCTGCGGGGACTCATCGAGGACGAGAACCTCAGCCACACCTTCTGGTGCCTCAACCCCAACTCCGGTGACACCGGCGGCCTGCTCGACAGCGACTGGACGACCTGGGACGAGGAGAAGTACGCCTTCCTCAAGCCCGCGCTGTGGCAGCAGGACGGCAAGTTCGTGAGCCTCGACCACCAGGTGCCGCTCGGCGGCCAGGGCAGCACCACCGGCATCAGCCTGTCCGAGGCGACCGGCCAGGCGCCGGGGCCCGACACCGAAGCCCCGACCGCCCCGACCGGGCTGTCCGCCACCTCCACCACCAACAGGGTCACCCTCGCCTGGCATCCGGCCACCGACAACGTCCGGGTCACCGGCTACGACGTCTACCGGGACGGAACCAAGGTCGCCGGGCCACTGACGGACACCGGCTACGTCGACCGCGACCTCGCCGCCGGCACCGCCCACCGGTACACCGTCAAGGCGCGTGACGCGGCCGGCAACACCTCCGCGGCCTCGGCCCCTCTCACCGTCTCGACGCAGGAGCCGGGCGTCCCCAGCGGCGACCTGACCGTGCTGTACCGGAGCGGCGACGACTCCACCGGGGACAGCGCCCTCCGCCCCCACCTGCGCGTCGTCAACAGCAGTGACCGGCCCGTCGACCTGGCCGGCGTCACGGTCCGCTACTGGTTCACCCGCGACGGCGACGCCCCGGTGAACGCCTGGTGCGACTACGCGGCCCTGGGCTGCGCCGACGTGAAGCCGGCCGTGCGGACGCTGAGCCGGCCGCTCGACGGTGCCGACGCCTACCTCGAGGTCTCCTTCACCGGCGGGACCCTCGCTCCGGGCGCGGACACCGGCGACATCCAGCTCCGCGCGAGCAAGGCCGACTGGTCGGACTTCGACGAGACCGACGACTACAGCCACGGCCCCTCGGGTCCCTACGTCGAGGCGGCGAACATCACCGCCTACGCCGGCGACGAACTGGCCTGGGGCCTCGAGCCCCGCTGACCGGTGTTCCACCGTCCGGGGCACCGTGGCCCGGTCCAGGGCTTCACGGTCCGGGCGCCGGGGGCCCGTAGCACCCGCCCGCCCCGGGGAGAAGGCTCTCCCCGGGGCGGGCGGACGGGCGGTCGCTCTCCCGGCGCGGTGGCGTCAGGCGCAGCCGGTGACGCGGACCCTGTCGTTCCGCGCCCCCTTCCCGAGCACGGTGTTGGCGGCGGTGCTGCGCAGCTCGGAGCAGACCCCGCCCACCACGTGGATCGTCTTGTTGCTGACACCGTCCTTCCACACGTACAGGGGCGCGGTCCGCATGCCCGCCGCGGTCCTCCGGACCAGTCCGTCGCCGGTCAGCCTGATCGTCCGGCTGTCCGGCTGCGTCCCCCCGGCCCAGGAGAACACGCCCTGGTTGTAGTGGTTCGGGGAGTGGGACACGACCGTGAGGCCGTCGGCGATCAGCGTGCCGTGGCCGTAGTCGCCCCACGCCATCTGCACCGGGGCCCCGTTGCCGTTGTGGAGGACGGTGGTGTTCCGCACCGTGAGGTCCCCGTTGTACAGCTTGAACGTGTCGTCCCAGGTGTCGAAGTACGAGTTCTCGATCACCGACCCGCTCCCGCCTCCGAAGCCGTCGGAGTTGTTGTGGTAGTCGTCGCGGTCGTCGATGACGCGGATCCCGGAGGCCAGCACCTTCGCCCGCTTCGCCAGGACGTGGTAGAAGCGCGGGTCCAGAGAGGTGAAGTTCCTCAGCGTCAGATCGATGCTCGCGCCGGTCGAGACGGCCGCGAAGTCCGGGTCCTTGACATGGCCGCCGTCGCCCACCAGTTTCGACGTCCTGGCGTTCTCGCCCCGGATGGTCAGCGGGGCGGTGCGTTCGGACGGGATGAGGAAGTTGCCGCGGAGGGTGACCCCCGCGCCGATCACGATCTTCTTCCAGGACGCCGGCACCGTCAGGTGCCCGATGGTCGCGTCGGAGCGGTAGGTCGCGACTCCGCCCGCCACCACCGGTCCGGCCGCGCGCTGCTGTCCGGGCGTACTGGCGAGGGCGACCGAACCGGCCGCCACCACCGCGGCGGCGGCCGCGGCGGCCCCGGCCGCCTTCAGCCGACGGTGGGGGCGGCGGTTGTGTCGTGCCATGGGGGTGACCTTTCGTCGGGAGGACTGAAGCGGGGCGGACGACGGACCGTCCGTCCCCGGCAACGACACTCCGTACGACCCGGCGGGGTTTCGCCCCCGGCCGCATGACGCAGGCTCCCGCCGGAGGCACGCCGACCGGTCGTACCGTCCACCGCGGCCACCGGAGCCCGCGAAGCTAGACTCCTCTCGGCGGGAGCGCATCCGGCCCTCGCACGGCATCGCCGGACGGCGCGACGGCCCAACCGCGTTTCGCCCGGCCTCCGTTCGGGGCCACCAGATCGTCGCCGGAAAGGGTGAGGTCACTCGGCCATGGCGCAGCACCGCACGAGCAAGGCCCCCGCCCGCCGGGCTCGCGGAAACGGGAGCCGTCTGTGGATCGCGGCCGCGGTCGGGACCCTCGGCCTGCTCGCCGTGGCGCTGGTCGGGCTCTTCGGCCGTCCGGTTGATCCGCCGGACCCGCCGCAGCTCCTCGCCCCGCCTCCGCGGGCGTCGACGACCGCGCCGCCCGGCGGGACCGAACCCCCTTCGGACGGCGTGGATCCCTCCGCCGCGGCGTCCGGGACACGGTCCCGCTCCGGTACGCCCGCGAACCGCCCGGCACCTTCCGTGCCGGGCGACACCGCCCCCACCGCCTCACCGACGGCGATCGGGAACGGCGGACCGGGGGCGGAGGGCGCGACGGACGACCAACCCCGGACACTGGCCCGCGGCGACCGGGGCGAGGCGGTGTACGACCTGCAGCAGCGCCTGCGGAAGGCCGGCATCGACACCACACCGCTCAGCGGCGTGTACGACCAGCCGACGGAGGCGGCGGTACAGAACTACCAGTCCCTCCGGGGCGTGCGCACCGACCCCCCGGGGGTCTACGGTCCCGCCACCAGAGCAGCCCTGGAGTCCGAGACCTGACGGCGGCCGCCGGCAACGTGGCCGTCGACCCCCACCCGTCGGGGACGAGCCCGCAGTGACACCGCGGGACACGAAGGGGAGGACCGGCAGGCCTCTTGGCGCACGGTCAGGCCGGTGCGCACGCCGTCGCGGGTGGCTCCGGACGCCTCCGGCCGCCGGGGCCGCGGCGCCCGCTCGCGGGCAGCTCGGGGCCGAGCCGGAGCTCGACCCGTGCCCCGCCGGGCCCGCCGCCTCCGATCACCAGCCGACCACCGGCGTCCTCGGCCGCCCGGGCCGCGATGTCCAGTCCCAGCCCGCTCGACGCGCCCCCGCTCAGACCGCGCTGACGTGCCGTCAGGTACTCCGCTATGCCCGGACCCGCGTCCTCCACCACCAGCGCCGGGACCCCGTCCAGCAGACCCGCGAACACCGCGCATCCGGTGCCCAGCGGGGTGTGCTGGAAGACGTTGCCCAGGAGGGCGTCCAGCGCGGCCACGAGTTCCTCCTCGGAGAGGCCGATCCCCAGCGGACCGTCGGCGACGGTCACCTCGCAGGGCCGGTCCTGGGCGTGGGCCAGCGCCTCCCAGAAGGGCATCCGGGCTCCGACGACCGCGGTCAGGTCGCTGTGCTGCGGGCCGGAGGCCGCAGGGTCGGTGATGCCCGCGCGGGTGAGCCCGATGAGATGGGTGACCTCGTGGTCGAGTGCGGTCACCGCGGCGCGCAGCCGGTCCGCCTCCGGTCCGCCGAGCAGGTCGAGGTCCAGCTTGAGCGCGGTCAGCGGCGTCCGCAGCCGGTGCGACAGGTCGGCCGCGAACTCCCTCTCCGACTGCATCAGCTGGATGATGCGGTCGGTCATCGTGTTGAACGCGGTCGCGACCTCCCGCACCTCCCGCGGTCCGCCGACCCGCACCCGGACCCCGAGCCGCCCCTGGCCGACGGCGCCCGCGGCGCGCACCAGGTCGGCGGACGAGCCGACCAGGCGCCGGGAGATGCGGTCGGCACCCAGGACCGCGATCAGCGTCAGTGCGGCGACCGCCGCCCCCAGTACCGTCCACGCCGCCGCGACACCGTCCCGCCGCTCGTCCTCACGCACGAGGGACTCCACCACCGCGGTGCCGCCCTCGGGCAGCGACACGGGCAGCAGGAGCACCTGCCGCCCGTCCGCCGTACCGGCCCGGAACCCGCGCGACCTCCCCGTCGCCTCCACGGCGGCGGACTCCGGGGCCGGGCATCGCCCCACGACGACGCCGTCCGGCAGCCGGACGCAGGTGGAGACCGCGTCCGCCCCCGTACTGCGCCAAGCGGCCCGCACGGCGTCCGGGTCGCGGGTCGCCGCCAGGACGGTCACCAGGGCCGAGGCCCGGCGCTCGGACAGCGTCTGGGCCCGGTCCACCGCCTGCTGCCGGGCCGCGTAGGCCAGGGGGAGGGCGAAGGCGAGCGCGGTCAGCAGCGCGATGCCGAGGGAGAGGCGCATCTGCCAGGTCCGGAGCGTCATGTCGACGGCGCCGCCAGTTTCAGACCGACGCCGCGGACGGTCTGCAGCCAGTCCGGCGAGCCGCCGCTCTCCGCGAGCTTGCGGCGCAGCCAGTAGACGTGGACGTCTATGGCACGGTCGTAGACGTCGCTGCCCCGCCAGACCTCGGTCAGCAGCTCGCGGCGGGTGACCACGGCGCCCTGGCGCCGGGCGAGATACGCGAGCAGGTCGAACTCCCGGCGGTTGAGTTCCAGGGGCACGTTCCGGAGGAAGACCTCCCGTCGTGTCACGTCGATGACCAGGTCGCCCACCTGGAGCCGGTCCGGCGGCGCCTGCCCCGCACGGCGGAGCACCGCGAGCACGCGCGCGGCGAGCTGCTCACCGGAGAACGGTTTCACCAGGTAGTCGTCCGCTCCGTCGCGCAGCAGTCGGACGATCTCCGCCTCGTCCGCGCGGGCCGTCGCGATGATGACGGGGACCCTGCTGACTGCCCGCATCATCCTCAGCACCTGACCGCCGTCCAGGTCGGGCAGCCCCAGGTCGAGCACCACCAGATCGGGATACTGCGGCACGAGCCGGCGCATCAGCTCCATCGCGGTGCCGACCGCGGTGACCGAGTAGCCGGCCGTCACCAGGGACCGGGCGAGGGCGTCGCGCACGAGTGTGTCGTCCTCGACGATCAGAACCGTGGACATGCGGCAACCGTAGAGGAGAGGGAGACGGTTTCGTACGCCCTGCCGGGACCGCTCAGCATCCCTTCCGCCAGGCGTACACGAGCAGGTGCCGGACCTCGAGTTCGGCGTTCCTGCGGTGCTGCAGGGTGCCGGGGGCCATGGCCCGGTCCAGCGCCATGCGCTCGGCCTCCACCGGGCGGCCGGCCGGCAGCACCCGGATCTGACAGCCCCTCACCGCACGGCCGGCGTCGAGGCGCAGTGTCGGGATGCAGACCTCCCACAGCGGGACGTCACGCGCACCGGCGCGTGCCGCCGTCGGCCCGCTCACCGGCCCGCCCGCCCGCGGTGCCCGGTCAGGCGCCGCGCCGCGCCGCGGGGAGCGGCGCGGTTCACCGCGGTGTGCGGGGGATCGTCGTCGTGGACGAGTACGTCGGCGAGGTGGCGCCGGCCGCGCGCCAGTCGTGTCTTCACC
The DNA here is from genome assembly GCF_047200655.1 of Streptomyces sp. MS06. Taxonomy (NCBI): domain Bacteria; kingdom Bacillati; phylum Actinomycetota; class Actinomycetes; order Kitasatosporales; family Streptomycetaceae; genus Streptomyces; species Streptomyces sp. MS06. The sequence goes on along the minus strand of NZ_JBJZOJ010000045.1, from coordinate 42,577 downwards.
GTCGCCTCGGGAAGACCGAGCCGTTCGGCGACTTCGCGGACCGGGAGGTCGAGCAGATGGTGCAGCACCAGCACCTGACGGTACTTCAACGGCAGCGCGCGCATTCCGGCCACCACCAGGACGGAGTGCTCGCCGACCGGAGGTTGGGCGGCCGGGGGCCCGAGGCGGACCAGGGCGGCCCTGGCGCGTTTCGCCTGGCGCATGCGGGTGCAGGCCAGGTTGTGGGCGACCCGGCGCACCCAGGCGCAGGGCGCGTCGTACGCCCCGACGCGGTCCCAGCGCACGACCGCGCGGGAGAACGCCTCCTGGGTGCACTCCTCGGCGGCGTGGGTGTCCCCGGTGATGCGGTAGACGTGCCCGACGACCTGCCGGAAGGTGGTGGCGTAGAACTGCTCGAAGTGTGCTGGGTCACTCACCCGATGCTCCTCGCGTACGGTCTCTCCGCTGGCGCGACGCCGCCGGCCGCTTCGGCGGCCCGGTCCCTTTCCCGGGGGGCGGGGCAAAGGGACCGGGCCTGTGGGCCCTCCGCGGTGAGCGAGGCGTCAGGCGCAACCCGGGCACCGCGGAGGGAGGGGCGGACGATCACCGTCCGGGGAGATCCTGTCCGGCCCGGTGGCCGGGGACCAGGCGTTCCGCCAGGGTGAACGCGGCGCAGTGGACGGGACAACGCTCCCTTAACGCAGACCCGTTCCGGCGCCCTCCGTCGAGGCCGAGTCGGGTGCCGGCGGCCCAGAGCGCGGCCCGGGCGGGGCCGTTCGCGGGGCGGAGACGGCGTGCGCCGGTGCCTGCGGCGTGCGGTCGGCGCGGTCCGGCGTCGTCATCGCCAACGCCCCGAGGAAGACGGTGGCGATCAGGCCGGCGGTGGTGGACCGGATGCCTTTTCGCATGCGGAGGTCGGGCATGGCGGGAACTCCCTGGCTTCTGGGGTGCGCCCGCAACCGGTGCGGGCGCGCCCGAGGTGTCGGCGGTCGGAGGTTCCGAACGGGGGTCGGCCGCCGCGCCGGCAGCCGCTCGCGTTCGGTGTCCGGGAACGACACTCCGCACCCGGCGCACCGGTTTCCCGGCCCGCGTGTCCGCCTGGCTGCCCCCGTCCCGTGTCTGGTGGCCGGTGCGTGTCCCACCCGGGGGCCGCCGGGACACGCACCGGCGAAACCCCGGACCGGACCGCGGAGTGTGCTCTTCGGGACGGCCGCCCTCGCCGGGCACTGCGTCCGTCCCGCTCACCTTCGAGCCAACGGAACGGAACCGCTCATGACCCGACGACGTCATCGTCTCCGCCGCCACCGCCTGCCCCTGGCCATGGCGGGTGTCCTGGCCCTCGCCGGCATCGGCACCTACGCGATGGCCGCGCAGCCGTCCGCCTCAGCCTCCGCCTCCACGCCCGTCTCCGCCTCGGTGTCCGGGTCCGCCGCCGCGCCCGCGCGGATCTTCGACCTCTGCGGCTTCGGCCGCGGCACCCAGTGGAACCCCCGCTCGCTCTCGGTGGGCGCCCACGACCTGCAGGGCACCCCTGCCGACCGCGACGTTTCCGCCGTGCGCGTCGCCCCCGGCTACCGGGCCCTGCTGTTCGACAGCCCCACCGCCACCCGGCCCGCTCTGACGCTCACCGCGGACCGCGACCTGTGCGGCACACCGCTCAACGACCGCCTCCGCCGCATTGTCGTCCAGCGCGCCGCAGCACCCACCACGCCACCACCGACACCGACCGCCGGCTCCCGCCCCAAGGTGTGGGTGCTCAGCGACCTGAGCGTGCCCGGTGGCGGGACCGACAAGGACGACATCGTCAGCATGGCCGCTCTCGGCACCTACGCCGACGACTTCGACATCGCCGAGGTCTCCGTCGGCTCGACCACCGTGCACATCGACTGCGGTGCCGCGTACCGCTATGCGCACGACGCCTTCGCGTCCCGCATCCCCGCCCTCACCAAGTCCTCCACCTGCGGGAAGGACTACAACAGCCTCAAGGGCACCAGGCCCGGGACCGTCGGCGAACTCGTCGACGCGATTCGCGCCGGCGGGCTCACCGTCCTCAACTGGGCCCCGATGACGGAGACCGCCCTCGCCGTCCGCTGGATCGAGACCCACGCCCCCGCGGACCTGTCGAAGGTGCGCGTCGTCACCCACTGGACCGTCAGCAGCCCCGGCTACTCCGGCAAGTACAACTGCAGCAAGGACAGGGCCGCTTGCTCCTACCTGCACGATATGGCCGCCGCCGGCAGGATCGACCTCGTCGAGGTCGGTGCCGCCGGGCAGAAGTTCGTCGACCAGGCGAAGGGCCAATGCCACGTCGACAACAGCATCCCGGACACCGGCCTCGGTAAGTATCTGCGGGTCAAGCGGAAGTCCGACGGCACCCCGGACTTCTCCGACGGCGCCACCTTCCTGCTGATGGAGACCGGAGGCCTGGCCGGCTACACCACCGACGGGTCGGCGGGCACCAATTTCGGCAAGGCCTACCAGCAGCTCTGCCGTGACGGCGCGGCCGTCTTCGACCACTTCCGCGCCAACCTCTGACCGCCTCCACGCCACCCGGCCGGCAGTGCAGGCAAAACTCCCCGCACTGCCGGCGGGCCTTTCGTTCCCTTCCCGCCGAAAAGCCTCTCCGCGACCGCCTTCCGGTCGTCCCGCACCCATCCCTTGCGCGTGCCACGTCGAGCCGCTGCGAGGCGTGCCCGCACGGTGCGGGCAAAGTCGACCGGATGCGGCTGCCGCACAAGGGGCAACCCTCGCGGAAGGGGCAGAAAGGGCTCCAGCAACACCTGCACAACGCCCGAGCGGATTCCTTCCGTTCTCATCGTCAATTCGCTTCGAGAACATGTCGATTACACCGTTGAATTTCCCCTCTCCCGGTCTTGCTGGGCCTGTGCCGCTGCACTACCTTCAGGAGCGTGGGAGCGCTTCCACGGTGAGTGTGCAGGGAGCCAGCCGAGCGCGGAAATACCTTCCGGGGCGTTCCTTTCCCCCGGGCGTCTGCGCTCCGGGTCTCCAGCCGGAAGCGCCCCCGCCCAGTTCTGCCTGCGCGCACCCCTCACGAGCTCCACCGTCGGCGCATCCATGACAGGAGGCAGATCCGCCACCATGTCCACCCCACTTCCCGTCCTCGGTCGTATCCGCACACGGCTCCGCGGTCTCACAGCCGTCGGTGCCGTCGCCCTGCTGGCCCTCGGCGCCGGTCTGCTGCGGCCGTCGGCCTCCGAGGCCGCCGGCCAGGGCTGCGACGTCAGCTACACCGCGTACCCCTCGACCGGTGCCTTCACCGCGCAGATCCACGTCACCAATCTCGGTCCTGCTGCGGGAAGTTGGCAGCTCACCTGGACCTACACGGGAGACGAGCAGGTCACCGCGGCCTGGAACGCCACCGTCACTCAGTCCGGCAGGGACGTCACCGCGACCAACGCGGCCTGGAACGGCGACCTGCCCACCGGCGGGTCGGTGGACTTCGGACTGCAGGGCACCGGGACAGCGGCGGCGCCGCCGGCCCACTTCGCGCTCAACGGCGCCTCCTGCAACGACCCCGGCCAGCCGGATCCGAGCGCCTCGCCCAGCCCCTCCGGCACGCCCGGCGGCTCACCGTCCCCCTCCCCGAGCCCGACGAACCCGACCGCTTCCCCGAGCCCGTCGGAGCCGACCGGCTCGCCGACCCCCACCGGCTGTGGGACCGCGGTCGTCTGCTCGGGATTCGAGGACCAGTCCGGCCCCGAGCCGAGCGGCAGCTGGCAGGTCGTCACCCCCGACTGCCAGGGCAGCGGTCGGGCCGTCATCGACACCTCGGTGGCGCACACAGGTACGCGCTCGCTGCGCATCGACGGGCACGCCGGTTACTGCAACCACGTCTTCGCCGCCACCACCCGGGACGTCTCCGGCATCCGGCCGGTGCTGTACGCGCGGCTCTGGATGCGGCACACCACCGCACTGCCCGCCTCGCACGTCGCGGCGATCACCCTGGCGGACGCCGCCGACGGCGGGAAGGACCTGCGCCTGGGCGGCCAGAACGGCGCCCTGCAGTGGAACCGGCAGTCCGACGACGCGACCCTCCCGGTGCAGAGCCCGGCCGGGGTGGCGCAGTCCCGGCCGCTGCCCACCGGGCAGTGGGTGTGCCTGCGCTTCCGCATCGACACCACGCAGCAGTCCTCCGACACCTACCTCGGCGACACCGAGGTGCCCGGCCTGCACCTGGACGGCGTCCCGACGCAGGACGTCGACAGCCAGTGGCTCAGCCGCACCACCCCGCCGCGCCCGACCACCCTCCGCCTGGGCTGGGAGAGCTACGGCGGCGGCGACGACACGCTGTGGTTCGACGATGTCGCCGTCGGTCCCGACCCCATCGGTTGCTGAACCGGGAAGGGGATGTCCGGTCCGGCGCGGCGCACCGCGGCGGCTGTGCCGCGCCGGCGTGCTACGCCGGGGCGGAGGCGTCGTTGGCGCAGCGGAAGCCCAGGTTGCCGGAGGAGGACTCCGGGGTGTTGGCGGATCGGGCGGCGACGCGGTAGCGGTTGCAGTAGGAGTTGTGGCACAGGTAGGAGCCCCCGCGCATGACTCGTGACGTCCCTTGCGCCGGGCCGCGGGGATCCTCCACCGAGGAGTGCGCGTAGTAGGTGGGCGAGAACCAGTCGGCGCACCACTCCCACACGTTGCCGGAGGTGTTCCACAGGCCGTAGCCGTTGGGTCGGTAGGACTTCACCGGTGCCGTGGCCAGGTAGCCGTCCTCGGCCGTGTTGGTGTGGGGGAACTCGCCCTGCCAGATGTTGCAGCGCCAGCGGCCGCCGGGAGTCAGCTCGTCCCCCCAGGGGTAGCGCCGGCCGGCCGGGCCGCCGCGGGCCGCGTACTCCCACTCCGCCTCGGTGGGCAGGCGCTTGCCCGCCCACCGGGCGTAGGCGGTCGCGTCGTTCCAGGAGACCTGGACGACGGGGTGGTTCTGACGTTCGGCGATGCTCGAGCGGGCACCCTCGGGTCGGCGCCAGTGGGCTCCGCGCACGTTGATCCACCAGGGTGCCCCCGCGGCCCTGCCGAGCAGGTCGGCCGAGGGGGCGTCGACGGCGAGGTGGAAGACCGCCGAGGAGCCGTGGCGCTCGGCATCGGTGACATGGCCGGTGGCCTTGACGAACGTGGCGAACCGGGCGTTGGTGACCGCGGTCTCGTCGATGTGGAAGGGGGCCAGCCGTACCTCGTGCACGGGGGTCTCGCCGTCCTCGGGGTATCCCTCGTCGAACGCGTCCCCCATCGAGAACTCGCCGCCCGGCAGCCGGACCTGGCCGCGGGTCGATTGCTGCCGGGTGTCCGGACCGGGCCCGGGAGCCGGTGCCGGTGGGGCCGGCATCGCCGGCTCGGCGGGGGAGTCGGTCGCCGGTGGGCAGCAGGGGCGGTGGGGGTGTGTCATGCGGGGGCGTCCTCGCGTCGCGGGCCGGCGGTGACCCCGCCTGCGGGCCCGCTCGGCTGTGCGCTCGGGGCTCCGCGGCCGGGTGCCGCGCCCGGTGTCATGTGGGGGTGTGTACCCGCCGGCTTCCGCTCCGCCGCCGGCGACCGGCGTCGAGCGGGCGGGCCTTGCAAGTCTACGGTCCGGGGCGGCCCCGCTCCGGTAGCGTCGCGGGGACCGCCGAGGGCGGCCGCCCGGATGGCCGAGGCTCGCCCGCCCGGACGGCCGACATGCTCCCCCGGACGGCCGACATGCTCCCCCGGACGGTCGACCGATACCCGGCCGGCTGGAGGACTGTTGCCCGGCCGTTGCCCGGCCGGCGGGAGGACCGTTGCCCGGTCGGCAGACCGGCGCCAGGTCAGCCGGCGGGTGCCGGCGGGTCCGCCGTGAAGTTCTCCCCGGCCGTTCCGCGGCCGGCGATCGCGTCCAGGGTCGCGGCCACCGTGCCGCGCAGGGTGCGGGCGTCGACTCCGGCCCGCGAGCGCAGGTTCACCCCGTGGGTGAGCAGAGCGAGGGCCTCCGCCACGGCACCCGGGTCGACGCCCGGATCCAGTTGGTCCAGGCGGACCGCCGTGGTGAGCGCCGCGTGGAAGGAGTCCCGCAGTTCGACGTACTGGCGGTCGAGGAGGGCGCGGACCTCCGGGTCGCTGCTCTCGGTGCCCGCGTGGGCGTTGGAGACCATGCAGCCCCAGCGGGCGTACTCCCCGTGGCAGGTCGCCTCGATCAGCTCGGTGAAGAAGTCGAGCACCGCGGGAAGTCCGCGCCCGTCCTCGGCGACGCGCCGGAACCTCGGCCGGGAAAGCCGGTCGGCGTAGCGCTGCAGCGCCGCGCGGTACAGCTCCTGCTTGCCGCCGAACGTGGCGTAGAGGCTGGACCTGTTGAGCCCGGTGGCCGTGACCACGTCCTGGATTCCGGTCGCGACCATCCCGTTGCGCCAGAAGAGGCGCACCACCGTGTCCAGCGTCGCCTCCGTGTCGAAGTGCTTGATGTTCGGCACGTCTCACCTCGCGATCCTGGACTGAGGATTCCAGGATATCTTCGGCGGCCCTGGTGCGGGCGCCCTGCCGCCTGTATCTTGAAACGATCGTTCCAGGAGTCGTTCCCGGAGCCGTTCCATGAGGCGACCCGCTCCGACGCTCCGGGTGCCGGCCGGCCCGACGCTCCGTGTCCGCCCAGGCATCCGGTTGCTCGGGCGTCCGGGCGGCCGGTTGCCCGTCGTCCGGTTGTCAGGTTGTTCAGGTTGTCCGGTTGTCCGGTTGTCCTGCGGCGAGTTGCTGTACCCGGAATCCACAGGAGGCACCCCGATCATGGAGATCCTGCGCACGCCCGACGCGCGCTTCGACGACCTGCCCGACTACCCCTTCGCTCCGGGCTACGCCGACGTGGCGGCGGGGGACGGCAGCGGCGACACGCTGCGAGTCCACTACGTGGACGAGGGCGCCGGCAGCTCCGGCGAGACGGTGCTGCTGATGCACGGTCAGCCGTCCTGGTCCTACCTCTACCGGCACATGATCCCGGCCCTGAGCCGGGCGGGGCATCGGTGCGTCGCTCCCGACCTGGTCGGTTTCGGCCGCTCCGACAAGCCGGCCGCCCGCTCCGACTACACCTACCAGCGCCACGTGGACTGGATGCGGGAGGCCCTGTTCGACCGTCTCGACCTGCGTGACATCACGCTCGTGTGCCAGGACTGGGGCGGGCTCATCGGGCTCCGCCTGGTGGCGGAGCACCCCGACCGGTTCTCCCGGGTCGTCGTGGCCAACACCTTCCTGCCCACCGGGGACGGCGAGCCGTCGGAGGCGTTCCTGAAGTGGCGCGAGTTCAGCCAGAAGACGCCCGAGCTGCATGTGGGATCCATCGTGAACTCCGGATGCCGGAGCGACCTGGCCCCCGAGGTGACGGCGGCCTACGACGCGCCGTTCCCGGACGACTCCTTCAAGGCGGGCGCTCGCCGCTTCCCGGTCCTGGTGCCGATCTCGCCCGACGATCCCGCCGCCGGACCGAACCGCAAGGCCTGGGAGGTCCTGCACGGCTTCGACAAGCCGCTCCTGTGCGCGTTCAGCGACCAGGACCCGATCACGTCGGGCCTGGACCGGATCTTCCGGGAGCAGGTCCCGGGGGCCCGCGGGCAGCGGCACACCACCATCGAGGACGGCGGGCACTTCCTGCAGGAGGACCGGGGGCCCGAGTTCGCCGAGGTGGTGAACCGCTTCATCGCCGACACTGCCCGTCCCGCGGTGCGGGGTTGACGAGGTTGACGGAGGGGGTTGCCGGGGGCCGGTGACGCGGCACGCATTCCGGACGCCGGTCCGGTCACCCTCCTCGGTGCTCGGTGCTCGGTGCTCGGTGCTCGGTGCTCGGTGCTCGGTGCTCGGTGCTCGGTGCTCCGTCCTGGACCTCGGTCCTTGACGCGGGGCGCGGAACCGGCTCGCGGTCACCGTGGGCCGGTCTGCCGGCCGGACCCCCGGATACACCGCGTCAAGTCCACACCAGATCCAGCCAATGAAGCGGCCAACCGCATCCTATGGAGTAGCAAAGAATTCGCTGCGGTACTGCCGGTCGGCGCGCTGCGGAACTATGTTCCTGGCACGCCCTGTCATGTCTCAGTCACTCGACATGCAGGCGTGAATGTCATGCTCATGACTACGCGGTCTCGCCGCCGCTACGCGTGTCACGGGCCTGCCCATCCAGTGCGAATCCCCACGTCAACCGGAGGCAGTACCCCATGCGTGAGCCCCACCCGAGCAGTCCGCGGCCCGGTCTGCGAAGACTCGCCGCCGTCGCCCTCCCCGCACTCGCGCTCACCGTCGCCGGCCTCGTCGCCGCACCGACGGCAGGGGCGGCCCCGGCCGCCGCCCCCGCACCCCACGCGGCCAAGACCGCGCAGAACGCCAAGGCACTGACCGCCCCCGCGCGGCAGGCGTACCACTCCACCGGCAAGGCCGGCCAGCGGGTCCCCACGACCCACCTGTGCGCCACCGCCGCGCCGGGGCATGCGTCCTGCTTCGCCCAGCGCCGCACCGACATCGAGCAGCGCCTGTCCGCCGCCCTCGCGGCCGCGCCCTCCGGACTCTCCCCGGCCAACCTGCACAGTGCCTACAACCTGCCCAGCACGGGCGGTTCCGGCCTGACGGTCGCCATCGTCGACGCCTACAACGACCCCAACGCCGAGTCGGACCTCGCCACCTACCGGTCCCAGTTCGGCCTGTCCTCCTGCACCAAGTCCAACGGCTGCTTCAAGCAGGTCAGTCAGACCGGCTCGACCACCAACCTGCCCTCCAACAACTCCGGTTGGGCCGGTGAGGAGGCGCTGGACATCGACATGGTCAGCGCCGTCTGCCCCAACTGCGACATCATCCTGGTCGAGGCCGACTCCGCGACCATGGCCGACCTCGGCGCCGCCGAGAACGAAGCGGTCGCGCTCGGCGCCGACGTGGTCTCCAACAGCTGGGGCGGCGGCGAGTCCTCCTCCCAGACCAGCGACGACTCCGCCTACTTCAACCACCCGGGCGTCGCGATCACCGTCTCCTCCGGTGACTCGGCCTACGGCGCCGAGTACCCGGCCACCTCGCAGTACGTGACGGCCGTCGGTGGCACCGCACTCACCACGTCCTCCAACTCGCGCGGCTGGAGCGAGTCGGTCTGGAAGACCAACTCCACCGAGGGCACCGGCTCCGGCTGCTCGGCCTACGACCCGAAGCCGAGCTGGCAGACCGACAGCGGCTGCTCGCGCCGCATGGAGGCCGACGTCTCCGCGGTCGCCGACCCGGCCACCGGCGTGGCGGTCTACGACACCTACGGCGGCTCCGGCTGGGCGGTCTACGGCGGCACCAGCGCCTCCGCCCCGATCATCGCCGGCGTCTACGCCCTCGCCGGTACCCCGGGCAGCGGCGACTACCCGGCGCAGTACCCGTACCAGCACACCGGCAACCTGTACGACGTCACCAGCGGCAACAACGGCTCCTGCTCGACCTCGTACTTCTGCACCGCGGGCACCGGATACGACGGCCCGACCGGCTGGGGCACCCCGAACGGCACCGCCGCCTTCACCGCGGGCACCTCCAGCGGCAACACGGTCAGCGTCACCAACCCGGGCAGCCAGTCCACCACCGCCGGCAGCTCGGTCAGCCTGCAGATCAACGCCACCGACAGCGCCGGCGCGAGCCTCGACTACAGCGCCTCCGGCCTGCCGACCGGGCTCTCCATCAACAGCTCCACCGGCCTGATCTCCGGCACGGCGTCCACTGCGGGCACCTACCAGGTCACGGTCACCGCGACCGACTCCACCGGCGCCTCCGGGTCCACGTCGTTCACCTGGACCGTCAGCTCCTCCGGCGGCTGTACCTCGTCCCAGCTGCTGTCCGACCCGGGCTTCGAGTCGGGCGGTTCCGGCTGGAGCGCCACCAGCGGTGTCATCACCACCTCCAGTGGTGAGCCCGCCCGCAGCGGCTCCTACAAGGCGTGGCTCGACGGGTACGGCAGCTCGCACACCGACACCCTGTCCCAGTCGGTGACCATCCCGGCCGGCTGCAGCGCCACCCTCACCTTCTACCTGCACATCGACTCCTCCGAGTACACCAGCAGCGCCGCGTACGACAAGCTGACGGTGACCGCGGGTTCGACCACCCTGGCGACGTACTCGAACCTCGACGAGGCCTCCGGGTACCACCTGAAGACCTTCGACCTGTCCTCGCTGGCGGGCCAGACGGTCACCCTGAAGTTCAAGGGTGTGGAGGACTACTCGCTCCAGACCAGCTTCGTCGTCGACGACACGGCCCTGACGATCGGCTGACCCCGCACCAGGCTCCCTCCGGGTGAGCACCGGTCCCGCACGCGGAAGCCGTCCGCGTGCGGGACCGCCGTCTGCCCGGACCCCATCCGCTGGACCCCCGGTCCCGGATCGGTCGGCGACCCCGAGACCCCCGGTGGTCCCGGATCAGCCGGCGGCCCGCTCGCCGTACGCGGGGCGCTCGGCCATCGCGTCGAGCAACCGCAGCGCCGCCCAACGCGGGCCCCGACCGCGTACCTCGGGCGTCCAGCGGGCGAGCGCCGAAGAGGTGTGCGCGGGCAGCGCGTCCAAAGCCGCCGGCAGCCGATCGGGCCTGAGCGCGTTCGGATCCAGCACGATTCCCAGTCCGGCCCGCTCGGCGTCCCGCGCCACACTGAACTGGTCGCTTGACATCGGCAGGACCAGCGCCGGCACACCCGCCGCCACGCACTCCGTGAACGAGTTGCTGCCGCCGTGGTGCACCATCGCGTCCACCTGCGGCAGCAACTGCCGCTGGGGCACCTCCGGCACGACCACGGCACGCTCGCCCTCGAGGTCCGCGAGCGCGTCGCGGCGGTTCCCGGCGGCCACCACGACGGCGGTGTCGTCGGTGCCGTCCAGCAGGCCGGTGGCCACGGTGCGCAGCACGTCGTCGCGGGCGGACAGGAACGTGCCCAGCGCGACCAGTACGACCCGCCGGGCACGGGCCCGCAGCCGTGCCAGCCGCCCCGCCCAGTCGGCGTCCGGTTCCCCCGCGGTGCCGGCCATGTGCCCGGCGAAGAGGTGCACGGGCCCGTCGGGCCGTCCGGGCAGCCACGGCAGTGCCGGATAGCCGTAGACCACGGCGTGCGGTGAGGTCAGCGCGAACGCCCTGCCGGGCTCCGGCGCACCGGGCGCCCGTTCCCGGGCGAAGGCGGAGAACAGGGCGTTGAACAGGAGATCGTTCTCCCGGGCCAGGTTCTCCAGCGCGGTGAGCCGCGCCGTGCCGGGGCGCAGCGCGTCCGGCCAGTCGTAGGGGACTCCGAAGAACGCCTCGGAACCGGAGAGCACGTACGTCGGGTGGCCCGGGCAGAAGGTGGCGTACGGCAGTCCCAGGCAGTGCAGGGCCAGCGTCACCGGGTAGCTGAGCTGGTCGACGACGTACCAGTCCGGGCGCAGACGTGCGTGCACCCCGCGCACGGCCGCGTGGACGCCGCTCGGATCGGCGAGCAGGTCCGCCTGCCGGTGGCGGGCCTGGGTGAGGAGCGTCCGAACGGCACCCCCGCGCGTCGCCGCCAGGAACTCCGCCAACCGGGCCGCCTCCCGCGCGCCCTGCTCCGTCGCCTCCGCCACGCCGGTGTTGGCGTTGGCGGTGACCCTGAGCGGGACGAAGGCGGCGCCGGCCCGCGCGGCCACCTCCTCGAACGCGGGAGCGCAGGCGAAATGCACCTCGATCCCTTCGGCGACGAGCGCCGCCGCCAGGTCCGCGAGCGGGACGGCGTGCGAGGAGAAGGGCGGGCTGACGACGACGACACGTGCCATGCCCCTCCCTTCTCCGGCACGCTGACCCCCGGATGCACGGTCCAGCGCCCCGATGGACCGCATCCCGCACGGCGCGCAGGCCGGAAGCATCGGTGCGGCGGACGCCCCGTCCCCAGGACCCGCCGGTCATGGCCCCCGCGGTGCATCCGGCCGGTACGCGGCGGGCGAAAACGTTGGCGACCACCCCCGAACGAGGGAGCCGATGTGTCTGTCGCCGTGTCCGCCGGAACCCCGTGGCCCCACGACCGCACCGTGCCGGCACCACACGGCGCGGCGGAGGATCCGCTGGTCGCCGCCCGCAAAGCCTTCTTCACCCGGTCCCCGGCCGGTATCCCCGGCGCGCCGGAACCGCCGGACACCGCGAGCGACGACCTCGCCCTCCTGCTCCGAGCCGAGTACGGGCCGCGCCCCCGGTGCACACCGCCCGCGCCCGCCACCGCGCCCGCCTCCGGCCTCGGCCGCGAGGACGCCGTGGTCGCCTCGCTCCGGCACGCCTGCCGACTCGCCGTCCCCCTCACCCCGGAGGCGCTGCTGGCCCATGCGGACGGCGGACCGAGGCTCGCCGCGGCACTCACCGAGATGTGGCCCGGCGCCGTCGCCGCGCACGGCCCGGAGTGGGCCCGCGAGGCGCTGCGCGGCGCGCTCGCCGGAGCCATGCTCCGCACGCCGTGCACGGTGCTCCTGCTGGACCTCGCCACGTCGTCCGGACTGCGGCCGCTCGACCCGCAGGAGGCGGCCCGCCTGGCCGAGCGGGCAGACCGCACCACCCGGCACGCCGTATGGCGCTACCTGCACGACCACCCGTTCGGTGATCCGCATCTCCCGCCGCCGGCCGCGGCGGCCGACCCGTACGAAGCCCTGCTGCTCGGCCCGCGAGCCCCCCTTTCCGTCGACCCCGGCCGGCCGGGCCTGCTGGTGGCGCAGAGCATGCTGCTCGGCTGTCTGGACACGCCCGGTCAGGGACAGAGCGGCGGGCTGTCCGTACTGCTCGGATCCCTGGGCGAGGCGCTCGCGGGCACCGACGGCGTGGCCGGCGTGATCACCGTGGTGGCCGCCGGGCACGAGGACCTGGCGGCCGACCCCCGACTGCTGCGTGAGCGCCGGCCGGGCCACTGGGTCCTCCGGCTGCCGGTGGACGCCGCCGTACCGCCTCCGCAGCAGCGGATGGCCGCGCACCGCCCGGCGCTCGCCTGGTGGGCGGCCCGGCTGCTGGGTGGCCTCGGCCGGCCGGTGGACGTCGTGCACGTCCGGTACGCCGACGAAGGCAGCCTCGCCCTGGCGGAGGCCGCCGACCGGCTCGGCACCCGCCTGGTCTTCACCGCCGCGCCGGACCCGCACCGGCGGCTCGCCGAGACGTACGGCGCGGCGGCCCCGGGCGACGCCGACCGCGGCGAACGGCTCCGCGACGACCTGCACCGGGTGTTCCTCGCCGACCGGCTCGTCGACCGCGCCGACACCGTGATCGGGATACCCGGCCCCGAAGGGCCCCGCGAACTGGTCCGGCACTTCCCGACGCTCGGCCCCCGCTACGGTCCCGCCGGGCCGCCGGCACCGTCCGAGGGCATCGCCCCCTACACCCCGGCGCACGACGAGGACCGCGCCCGCCGGGCACTGCTAGCGGAGCTGTTCGCGGGGGGCGACCGCCCGGAGACGCTCGCTCCCGCCGACCGGGACCTGACCCTGCTGCTCAGCGTGGGCCGTCTGCATCCGGTCAAGCAGCAGGAGCAGCTCGTGCACGCCTGGCTCGCCTCGGACCTGTGGCGCACGACCACCCTGGTGCTGGTCGGCGGCGCAGTCGCGCGTCCCAGCGCGGACGAGCAGCGCATACGTGCGAGGCTGCGCGGCCTGGTCGCGCAGCGCGGTTCGGCCGCCCGTCGCCTCGCCGTCGTGCCGGCCATGCCCAACGACCGGGTGCGGCGCCTGGAGCACGCCCTCGCCGACCCGGCACACCGGATCCGCAGCTGGTACCTGTGCCCGAGCGCCAAGGAGGAGTTCGGCATCGCGGTCCTGGAAGCCATGGAGGCCGGACTTCCCGCCGCGGGACCGCGCCGCGGCGGCGTCGCCCACTACCTGCGCGACGGCGTCAACGGCCTGCTCCTGGACACCTCCACCCCTGCCGCGCTGACCCGTTCCCTGCGACGACTCGCCGCGCTGCCCGAGCCGGAACGCGCCCGACTGGCGCGCGCCGGGCACGACACGGTGACCGGCCGCTTCTCGGTGACCGACATGGCCCGCTCCCTCGCGGACGTGTACGCGGAGACCGCCGACGGAGCGCTGACCGCCGCCTGCCTGTGACGGCCGGCCGACCCGACCGACTCCCGCCGGCTCCCGACCGCCGGCTCCCGACCGGCGGCTCCCGACCGGCGGCCCTCGACCGCCGGCCCCCGACCGGCGGTCGCCGTGGCAGCCGTGGCAGCCGGGAGCTGCCTGTCCGACGCGGCAGCCGGGAGTTGCCTGTCCGACGCGGCAGCCGGGGTCTGACCCTCCGAGACGACGTCCCTGTCCGAGACGTACGCCGGCCCGCCCTCGGGACGAGAGCGGGCCGACGCCGGAGTGTGCGATCACCTCACAGGGACAACAGCCGCAGCAGGAAGAATCCGGCGACCATCAGACAGCCGAGCGTGACGAGGGCCAGCCAGGCACCCGGGTGCTCCCAGACGCCGCCGTCCGGGCGCTCGCGGTGGGCTCCGGAGGTCGAGCCCTCCGCCGGGGGAGTCTCGCCGGGAGGAGGCAGCGGACGAGCCATGATCACACCTCCGTACCGGTGGAGGAGGCGGCGCCCGACGGCCCCCCGTCCTCGTAGTTCGCGAGGGCGAGGCCCAGTCCGAAGAACGTCGGGGCCCACTCGCCGACGAAGATGCCCCAGCGGTCCGCGCGCTCCAGGCTCTCGTTCCTGCTGGAGGTGAGCCAGGAGGCGAGGGAGAGACCGATCGACACGGAAGCGGCCAGATAGGCGTGCTCGCTGCGGACACCGGCCTCGTGCAACTTCTTGACGATCATGAAAACTCCTCGGGCGGTCGGGGGAGTCACGTCCGCATCGCGCCATGAATGCCGCAAATCAGGACGTACTGCACTGTCCTCTTCGCGGTGTCGGCGCCCTGCGGATGCGGCCTCGCTCCCTCGCGTTCCAGAGGGTGCGTCCGCCGTCGCCTCGCGCCGCTCTCCCCACCAGCCAGTGGGGTGCGGAACCGTCACCGGCTCGGCCGAGGTGCCCCGGCCTTGCAGGCCGCGAACCTTCCCGACCTTCAGGCGCCGGGAAGGCTCACGCAGCCCGAGCGGCGACGACGGTGCCTGCTCAGGGCCGGGAACGGCGTGTCCGTCACCGCGGACGGGAGCCCGGGATCCGGCCGTCCGAGTCGGTCATCTCCAGCCCCGGCGGGTGACGGCTGCCCAACCGGCCGCCGCCCCCGCCGCCAACCCTGCCGCGACCCGCCATCGCCGGCCGTAGCGGCGCGGGTCCGAGGCAAGCTGCGGCTCTTCCTGACCGTCGCTCTCGTCAGAGCCGGGACCCTTGCTCTCGCATCCGTCGTCCGATGCCGTGTCGTCGCTCGGCATGCTGAAGGCGGGAAGCTCTTCCCAGGCGACCCTCTCGCCCTCGCCCCGCGCACCGAGGAAGGCCTGGGCCGGCTCGGGGCGTACCGCGCTGTCGTCCTTCCTCCAGAACCCGCGCAGGGCCGGCAGGCAGCGCCGGTGTGCCTCGTCCAGTACCCCGGTGCGGGTCTCCGACGAGAAGGCGGTGCCGCGTTCGATCGTTCCGCTGATGACGGGGATGCGGCGCCCGTGCTCGTCGCGCCCGGGGGCGCCGAGCGCCGGATCGGCGAGCGAGTTGGCGAGGAGCACCCGGAACATGAGCACGAAGTCCCCGGCGCGGGTGCCGGTGACCACGCGGTAGCGGGCGTGGCCCGGTTCGGTCGGCTCCCCGCCGGCCAGATCCCAGAGCACGCCGGTCAGTCTCGCCTCGCAGAGGAAATCGGGGGCGACGACCACCCGGTAGGTGGCGGTCCGTCCGCGACTGATCACGAACGGCCAGAAGGGAGTCGGCTCGTGCGCGTCAACTGAGGTTCGTACCATCGTTCTGGGGACTCCTCTCGAAATCCACGAGCAGATCCACCAGTTTATGGGTGACGAACTGTGCGGCGGAGGCGTCGTCCTTCACGGCGTTCACGCTCCGCCTGCGGAAGCTCTTCTGCAGATGCCGTGCCCTGCGCAGCTCGTTCGGCGGCAGCTTGATCATGTCCGACGCGCTCTCGACGGTGGCCACCACGAACGCGGCCAGGGCCTGTGCGGGGACCTGGATCCCCCGGGAGGTGAGCAGGTCCGCGACAGGAGTGGCGAGGACATTGGTCAGGGCACGCATCGGGCCCTGGTGCTCAGCGTTCCGTCGCGCCCGGTCAGCGGCTCGCCTCTCCCGCTTCTCCCGCTTCTCCTCCTCCCTCGTCGCCGACACGGCCCTCGCGAGCAGGTCGGGCAGCACAGCCGCGAAGCCCACGTCCACGTTGAGCGGGCGGGGACGGGCGTTCGCCCGCTTGTGCATGGCGCCGTCCGCGCCGAGGAAGGCGAAGTTGCTGCCGACGGAGCTGATCGGGATCAGCCGGATCCGGCCCGGGGGCACGGGCATGCCCGCCGTCTTCCAGTCCCGGCGCCCGGTGGCCAGGACGTCGAAGTCCGGATGCTCGAGGAGCCGGTCACGTACCTGCTTGAGCGAGTAATGCCCTGCCAGCAGATCCCACTTGGTGATGGCGAAGTGGATCGGGCCGCTGCAGCTCTGGAGCAGGCCGAACACCCGGGCCATGTCCTGGTCGAGGAAGTCACCGTTGCCCCGCATGGTCTCCAGCACCTTCCGGCCGTCCAGCAGGCCGAGCAAGGCGTCGGCGTGACGCATCGTCTCGTCCAGTCGCTGCTGCTCGGGACTCCCCTCCTGGGGGTCGGTCAGCCGGTCCCCGCGTAGTCGATGTAGCGCACGCGCATGGCGGTGAAATGCCCCTGCTGGTTGTTCACCTTCACCGAGAACACCCACTCGGGGAACTCCCTGCCGTCGGTGGGCAGCGGCCACTCCCCGGGTCCGGCGACCTGCTGGTACGTGCGCACCAGCCGCCGCTCCTGCTCCGGGTCGTCGAGCGTCAGGTAGCAGCACAGCGTGGGGTGCTGGAGCCGTAACGCCTGCCACAGCGCCGCCAGATAGACCGTCTTGCCGGCACCGGACGGCCCCAGAGTGACCACCGTGTACGTCATGGGTTCCGTCATCGCATCTCCCCCGTCCCCCGGAAAACTTCAGCAACCTCCCGCACCGTGCCCGCTCCCCGCGCTCCGAGCCCCCGAACGGTCCCTGTTTACGCCGGATGCGGTACCGCCGAGCACGCCCCACTGCACAGGCGGACGTAGCCCGCCCGCCGAAGGGGAGTAGGAGTGCCCCCTCGCTGTCTTCGCGGCGCTGAGGCTGCGGCTTCGTCTGCGGTCGCGGCTGCGACGCGTGTGGTCCGCACTCGCGGTTGCCGTCCGTCCGGACGGCCCGCTTCATGACGTTCGCGAGGGAAGGAGGCTCGGCCCACCTGTGTGCCGATGACGGTGTCGTCGGGCTCGCGGTCGGGCGTAGTGTGTGCGCTCGGACACGTTTCGTACAACGGGAGGGGCCCGTGAAGCTGACCTGCTTCTGCTTCGAGGGTGTAGAGGTTTGCCCCCTTGTGCGCGGTTTGCCGGCCGGGTAGCCCCCGCCGCATGCATGCACGTCAGGTGGAGCGGGCCGTTCCCTTCCTGCGGCTGGAATGTCCGGTAGTCCCGTCCTTCACGGACTCTTCCCATGTACCAGGCAACCATTAGGATCTGCGGCAGGCCCGACCTCGGGGAACGGCGGGCTTGAGAGGAACGGGACGAGTGGGGACAGGCATGCGGGAAGGCCGGTGGGTCACGGTCACCGAGTCCGAGTTCGATCACGAACACCGCGGCCTGGAAGCGATCAGGAAACAGCTGCCGGACTCCGACCCCTGGCGCGCCTGGTCGAACTTCACGTTCACCGCGAACACCGGCCACGTCCGCGAGGTCGACCTGCTGGTCGTCGCGCCCGGCGGGGTGTACATGATCGAGCTGAAGGACTGGCACGGCTCGGTCACCTCCGAGAACGGCACCTGGGTGCAGACCACGCCCGGTGGCCGCCGCCGCACCCACGGCAACGCGCTGCACCTGGTCAACAAGAAGGCCAAGGAGCTGGCGGGCCTGCTCGGCCAGGGCCACGGTGCCCGCCGCGTCTGGGTCGGCGAGGCGGTCTGCTTCACCGACGACTCCCTGCGGGTACGCCTGCCCGCCCACGACCAGAACGGCGTCCACACGATCGCCGAGCTGGTCGACACGCTCAAGCAGCCCCCGCGCGACGAGCGGCGCCGCATCACCGCCATCGGCTCCCGCGAGATCAAGGCCGCGCTGGAACGCGTCGGCATCCGCCGCAGCGAGGCCCAGTACAAGGTCGGCCCCTACGAGCTGGACCGCACCCCCTTCGACTCCGGCGAGACCTGGGCCGACTACCGGGCCAAGCACACCGAGCTGCCCGAGCGCGCCCGCGTCCGCGTCTACCTCAGCGAACGCGGCTCGGACGCCTCCCTGCGCCAGTCCGTGGAGAACGCCGCCCGCCGTGAGGCGGCCGTCCTGCAGCGCTTCCGCCACCCCGGCGCCGTCACCTACCGGCAGTACTTCCCGACCGGCCACCCCTCGGGCCCCGCCCTCGTCTTCGACCACGACGACCGGACCATGAAACTGGACGAGTACCTGGTCCGGTACGGGGAGAAGCTGGACATCCTCGGACGGATGGCCCTGGTCCGCCAGCTCGCCGAGACCATGCGCTCCGCCCACGCCAGCCGTATCCACCACCGCGCTCTGGCCGCCCGCTCCATCCACGTGCTGCCCCGCCCCGACGGCGGCCCCGGCAGGGCCATCGGCGAGGAGGCCGCCTGGCTCAGCCCGCGCCTGCAGATCTCCGACTGGCAGATCGCCACCCAGCGCACCGGGGACTCCTCCCAGGGGCAGAGCGCGACGCGGCTCGCACCGAGTGCCCTGTCCGCCATGCACCTCGCCGACTACGAGGACCCCTATCTCGCCCCCGAGCTGACCGCTCTGCGCCCCGACCCGGTCTCCCTCGACGTCTACGGCCTCGGCGTCCTCACCTACCTCCTCGCCACCGGCAAGGCCCCGGCCGCCAGCCAGGCCGAACTGCGCGCCCGCCTGGAGGCGGGGGAGGGCCTGCGCCCCAGCTCCCTGGTGGACGGCCTGTCCGAGGACGTCGACGAACTCGTCCAGGCGGCCACCGCCTACAACCCGCACCAGCGCCTGCACAGCGTCGACGACTTCCTGGAGATGCTGGAGGTCGTCGAGGACTCCCTCACCGCCCCGGCCACCGACGCGACCGCCGCCGACACGGCCGACGCCCCGGAGAAGGACCCGCTGGACGCCGTCCCCGGCGACGTGCTAGCCGGCCGCTGGGAGGTCCGCCGCCGCCTCGGCACCGGCTCCACCAGCCGCGCCTTCCTCGTCCGCGACCTGGAGGCCGAGGCCCGCAGGACGCGCCCGCTGGCCGTCCTCAAGGTCGCCCTCTCCGACAACCGGGGCGACATCCTCATCCGCGAGGCCGAGACGATGGGCCGCCTGCGCCCCCACTCCGGCATCATCCGCCTCGTCGAACCCGAGCCGCTGAACATCGGGGGCCGTACCGTCCTCGCGCTGGAGTACGTCGGCGACGAGCGCGACGACGGCGCGGACGCGACCGGCGAGCGGAAGGCCCCGCGCCGCCGCGAGGAGACCGTCGCCCGCCAGCTCCGCGAGGACGGCCGGCTCCCCGTCGACCAGTTGGAGGCCTACGGCGACTACCTCTTCGGCGCCGTCGACTTCCTGGAGGGCGAGGGCGTCTGGCACCGCGACATCAAGCCGGACAACATCGCCATCCGCATCCGCCCCAACCGCACCCGCGAGCTGGTCCTGATCGACTTCTCGCTGGCCGGCTACCCCGCCAGGAACACCGACGCGGGCACCGAGGGCTACCTCGACCCGTTCGTCGACGTCATCACCCGCGGCTCCTACGACTCCCACGCCGAGCGCTACGCCGTCGCCGTCACCCTGCACCAGATGGCCGGCCGCGAGCTGCCCAAGTGGGGCGACGGCAGCGTGCCGCCCCGGATGACCGACCCGCAGGAGTGGCCGTACCCGACGATCGCCGCCGAGGCGTTCGACCCCGCCGTACGGGACGGCCTCGTCGCCTTCTTCCACAAGGCCCTGCACCGGGACGCCGGCAAGCGGTTCCCCGAGCTGAAGCCCATGCGGGACGCCTGGCGCAAGATCTTCCTCGACGCCTCGCAGACCGTCCCGTCCAGCCACCGCACCCGCCACTCCAAGCCCCCCGGCGCAGGCGCTGCGGGCGTGGCCGACGGCGGGCCCGCGCAGCTCGGCGCCATCGCGGACGCCGAGCCGGAGACCGCGGAACAGCAGCGCGACCGCCTGGCCGCCAAGGTCGGCCCCGACACCGCGCTGACGGTCTCCGGCCTCACCGGCGCCGCCCAGTCCTTCCTCTACGGCCTCGGCATCACCACCGTCGGCGAACTCCTCGACTACAGCCGCCGCAAACTCGTCAACGCCCCCGGCCTGGGCGCCAAGACCCGCAACGAGGTGCAGAAGCGCCAGCGGGAGTGGGGCGAGAAGCTGCGCGCGGCCCCCGCCTCACCCCTCACCCCCGAGGGCCGCGCCGATGCCCGGGAGGAACTGGACCAGCTCACCGCCGCCGAATCCGCCCTCGCCGACGACCTGGCGACCGGCGACGCCGCCGGCGGCCTCTCGGCGCGCGCCCTGCGCTCCATCAGCCTCGATGCCCTGGCCACCATCTTCGTCCCCGTCGTCAACAACAACGGCTCCAACCGCAACAAGGCCGAGATGGTCCGGCTGCTGCTGCGCCTGCCCGACGCGCACGGCCTGCTGCCGGAGATCGGCGTCTGGCCCAAGCAGAAGGACGTCGCCGCCGCGCTCGGCCTCAGCGCGGGCCGCATCCCGCAGATGCTCAAGGAGGAGCGCAAGCGCTGGAAGGCCGACCGGACCGTCCAGGCCCTGCGCGCCGAGATCCTCGAACTGCTGGCGGGCATGGGCCGGGTGGCGTCGGCGGTGGAGATCGCGGACGCCCTCGCCGTCCGCCGCGGCAGCCAGCTCGCGGACCGCGAGCAGCGCCGCGCGCTCGCACTGGCTGCCGTACGGGCCGTGGTCGAGGTCGAACAACTCGTCCCGGACGAGGCCGAGTTCCAGCACCAGCCCAACCGCAAAGCCACCGAGGAGGCGCTGGGGGCCGGGCTGCTGGCCCTGGACGTCCGCGAGGACGACGCCCCCGACACCCCCACCGCGCCCGGCCTGCTGGACTACGCGAGCCGCCTCGGCCGCACGGCCGACCGGCTCGCCCGCCTGGACACCCTGCCGACCGCCGCCACGGTCCTGGCGGAACTGGGCGCCCTGGAGCTGCCACCGGGCGCCCTCGACTGGGACGAGCGCCGCATGGTCGAACTGGCCGCCGCGGCCTCCCTGAACGCGGCGGCGACCCCGCGCCTGGAGATCTACCCCCGCGACCTGTCGCTGGTACGGGCGCTGCGGCTCACCCAGGCCGGCCTGGTGCGCTGGATCCCGGGCAAGCCGGAGGCGACCCAGCCGGGCCTGACCGGCGACGAGGTCCACGAGCGGCTGCGCGCCCGCTTCCCCGAACTGGGCGTACCGGACGGCCGCGGCGGCCTCACCCACGACCTGCCGACCGGCGGCCCGCTCACCAAGGCCCTGCGCGACGCCGGCTTCGAGCTGACACTCAGCACCCGCGGGGACACCAACACGCCGCGCTACCTGCCCACGCGGGTGGACGACGCGTCCAGCTACCTCACGACCGGCGCCTGGCGACAGTCCACCCGCACCGGCGCGGTGACGCGCTACGCCGACGACCCACTGCTCGCGAGCGCGGTCCGCGCGGAGGAACGGCTCCTCGCCTCGGCCCGACGGGACGGCTACCGCGTCCTGACGGTGAGCCGGCGCCTGGTGCCGAACGCCGTGCGGGAACTGGGCGGCGAACGGCTGGGCGCCGAACCCGTCTCGGTGACCGGGCTGTTCATCGAGGCCCTGCACGCCCAGGTCACCCCGGGAACCAAACCGACCTGGGAGACGCTGCTCAAGGCGGACATCGCCAAGCCCGGCTCCACGGGCGCGCTGCGTTTCGCCGACTACGTCCAGACGGCGTGGGGCACGGTCGCCCCGCGCATCGAGGAACGCCTGGCGGGTGGAAGCGGACCGCTGCTGCTGACGGAGGCGGCGGTCTTCGCCCGGTACGGCGCGATGGGCGTCCTGGACCGGTTGGCCTCGGCGGCCCGGCAGGGTGCCCGGGGACTGTGGTTGCTCGTTCCCCAGAGCGACCCCGCGCGCGAGCCCCGGCTCGGGCAGGCGGCCGTGCCGTACCAGGCCGGCCTGGGGGAGTGGATCCAGCTTCCGGACACCTGGGTGGACAACGTCCACCGAGGCTCCGGCAAGGTAGTGGCGCGCGGTGTCGAGGGAGACGCGAAGTGATCGACCGCAAGGCTCTGTTGGACGACCTCAAGCAGCAGGTCAAGGCGGTCGAGACCGACCTCGGCAAGCAGGTCAGGGCGCTGGGCGACATCGGTGCCCGGCTGCGCACCGAGTACGACCGGGCGCGCAAACTGGGGCGCACGGCGGCGACCTGGAACTCCTGGCTGGACGAGCGGGTCACGCAGGTCGCGGTGGCGTGGGTGCTGGGCACGGTGTTCGTCCGCTTCTGCGAGGACAACCGGCTGATCCCGGAGCCGTACCTGACGGGCGCGGACGGGGACCGGCGCGAGCTGGCGGAGGCGCGGTACGACGCCTACGTGGAGACCGAGGAGGACCCGACCTACCGCGGCTGGCTGGAGAAGGCCTTCGACGAACTGGGCGCGGGCCAGGCGGGCCGGCTCCTCTTCGACAGGCGGCACAACCCGCTGTACCAGATCCCGCTGTCACACGACGGCGCCCGGGAACTGGTCGAGTTCTGGCGGCAGCGGGACGAGTCGGGCGTCCTCGTCCACGACTTCACCGATCCGCTGAACGAGGACGGCACCGAGGGCTGGGACACGCGCTTCCTGGGCGACCTGTACCAGGACCTGAGCGAGTCCGCGCGCAAGACGTACGCGCTGCTCCAGACGCCGGAGTTCGTGGAGGAGTTCATCCTCGACCGCACAATGAACCCGGCGGTGCGGGAGTTCGGCTACGAAGGCCTGAAGATGATCGACCCCACGTGTGGGTCGGGCCACTTCGTGCTGGGCGCGTTTCGGCGGCTGGTCCGGCTGTGGGCGGAGGGTCAGCCGGGGCGCGATGTGCACGAGCGGGTGCGGGAAGCGCTGGATTCAGTGCACGGGGTGGACATCAACCCGTTCGCGGTGGCTATTGCTCGGTTCCGGTTGCTGGTGGCGGGGATGGCGGCGAGCGGGGTGCGTACGCTGGGGGAGGCGGGCAAGTATGAGTGGCCGATTCATCTGGCGGTGGGGGACTCACTCATGAAGGCTCGGCAGTTGGAGCTGACGTTGGACGCGGACGGCGTGGATGACCAGTTGGCCTCGTTTACATATGTCGTTGAAGACGTTTTCGAACACCCTGATATTTTGCAGCAGGGGCGGTATCACGTGGTGGTGGGGAATCCGCCGTACATCACTGTGAAGGACAAGAAACTCAACGCGCTCTACCGGGAACTGTACAACGCATGCGCCATGCAGTACGCGCTCTCAGTTCCCTTCGCTCAGAGGTTCTTCGAGCTGGCTAAACGCGGGGACGCTGAGGGAAGTGGCTACGGCATGGTCGGGCAGATCACCGCGAACTCCTTCATGAAGCGGGAATTCGGCACGAAGCTAATCGAGGACTTCTTCGCGCGCAAGGTTGAGTTGATGGAGGTCATTGACACCTCCGGTGCCTATATTCCGGGGCACGGAACCCCCACGGTCATCCTGGTGGGTAAGAGCCGTGATGGCAGCGGGCGTTCGCAGACTATTCGTACCGTGCGAAGCGTCCAGGGAGAGCCTGCCGCGCCGGCGAACGGTGAGGACGGTCTTGTATGGAACGCCATCGTGGACCAAGTTGACAAGCCAGGTTCGGTGAGTCAGTGGGTGTCAGTGGGCGATCTGGAGCGAGGGCGATTCTTCGATAAACAGCCGTGGATTCTGGCCGATGGTGGCCTCGAAATGGTCGAACAGCTCAAGTGCGTGCAGGTGGAACGACTTGCAGACGTAAAGAGGGTCATCGGTCGCTACACGCACACTGGGCTGGATGATGGCTATTTTGCTCCCACCGGCACATGGCGGCGGTTCGGTGTGCAATCTGAAAATATTGCTCCACTTGTCAGTGGAGAGGCGGTGCGCGACTGGGACATTTCTGCTGAGACTGAGTCACTTTTCCCGTATGGAAAGGATCTCAAGGCGGAGCTTTCGCCAGGCCTCGCGTCCCTGCTTTGGCGCTTTCGGGTTCTGCTGCGCGAGCGTCGTGAGCCAGGGGGAAATCATGATGAAATTGGACTCACTTGGTACGAATGGAGTCGGTGGCATCCGGAGCGGTACTCGATTCCGCTCGGTATTTCCTTTCCGTTTGTTTCTACCCATAGCCATTTCGCGCTGGAACGTGGGGGGAAGGTCTTCAACCGTCATGCGCCGGTGATCAAGCTGCGGGAGGGGGCGACTGAGGAGGAGCACCTGCGGTTGCTTGGGCTGCTGAACAGCTCCACGGCTGGGTTCTGGCTCAAGATGGTGAGCCACGACAAGGGCAGTCAGGGCGTGAATGAGGGCTACAAGTCGCAGGTGTGGGAGCGTTTCTATGAGTTCACTGGTACCAAACTCCAGGAGTTCCCTCTCCCAGCCGGACACTCCGCCAGCCTTGCTGCTGCCCTCGACACCCTCACCCAGCAGCTCACCGTCACCAGTCCTGCAGGAGTGGCAACCAAGTCCACCCTAAACGCCACCGTTCTCCGCGAAGCCAAGACACGCTGGGAGTCCACCCGTGCCCGTATGATCGCCCTGCAAGAGGAACTCGACTGGCGGGTCTACTCCCTTTACGATCTCCATCCCGAAGACCTGCGCGTATCCGAGGACCCCGACGATCCCAACATCCCCGGACTCGCCCTCGGTGAGCGTGCCTTCGAGATCGTTCTCGCCCGCCGCGTAGCCGCAGGCGAGGCCAGTGACGAGTGGTTCAAGCGGCATAACTCCACGCCCATCACCGAGATCCCCGCCCACTGGCCTGCCCCCTACCGTGAGGTCGTTCAGAAGCGGATCGACGCCATCGAGTCGAATCGGGCCATCGGCATGGTCGAGCGGCCCGAGTACAAGCGACGCTGGGCCACCGAAGGGTGGGACGCCCTCCAGGAGAAGGCCTTGCGCTCCTGGCTGCTCGGTCGTATGGAGAACCGCGACCTTTGGTTCGACGAGAACGGTCAGCCGACGATCCTCACCCTCTCCCGCCTCACCGATGCCCTCTCCCGCGACGAGGACTTCGTCTCCGTCGCCAAGCTGTACGCGCCCCGGAAGGACCTCCCCAGGGTCGTCGCCGAGCTGATCAGCGACGAGCACGTGCCGTTCCTCTCCGCCCTGCGGTACAAGCCCTCCGGGCTGAAGAAGCGCGCGGACTGGGAGGAGGTGTGGGACCTCCAGCGCAAGGAGGACGCCGCGCCCGACGAGTCGGCCAAGCGGAAGATCCGGGACTCCATCCCCGTGCCGCCGAAGTACACCTCGGCCGACTTCCTGCGCCCCTCCTTCTGGAGGGCGCGCGGCAAGCTGGACGTGCCCAAGGAGCGGTTCGTCTCCTACGGGCAGACCAACGCCGCCACCCCCGAGCTGTACGGCTGGGCCGGCTGGGACCACCGCGAGCAGGCGCAGGCCCTGGCGACGTACTTCACCAACACCGCGCTGACCACCGAGGAGATCACCCCGTTCCTCGCCGGCCTGCTGGAACTCCAGCCCTGGCTGTACCAGTGGCACAACGAGTTCGACATGCTCTACAGCGGCTCCCCGGCGGACTTCTTCGCCGGTTACCGCCAGCAGAAGCAGGGCGAGCACGGACTCACCGACGACGACCTCCGCAACTGGCGGCCCCCGGCCGCTACCCGGGGCCGTCGCGCAGCAGCGAAGCGGTAGCCAGGAGTAGATCGACTTCTGTCGGACCAGGGGCCACCGGGTGTGTGCGTGGGTGGCCCCTGTGCTGTACGCGCAATTCAGCCCAGACGCTCTTGCCGGGGGCGGCCGGGCGAGGCGTGACGCCCCAGTCGTCCGCGAGGGCGGCGACGAGGAGCAGGCCGCGGCCGGACTCGGATGTGGAGTCGGGGGTCGGGGGAGCGGACAGGGGCTGCCGCTCGGAGCGGGTGTCCGTCACGTCGATGCGGAACGTCCCCTCGGTCAGGGTGAGGTGGACGTGGAAGTCCCGGCCGGGGACGTGGCCGTGGCGTACTGCGTTGGCGCAGAGTTCGGCCGTGATGAGGGTGAGCGTTTCGTTGACGGGCGTCGTGTACGGGTAGCCCCAGTTGTTGAGGCGGTGGGTGACCAGTCGGCGAGCGAGGCGGGCACCGCGTGGGGTCGAGGTGAAGCGCATGGTGAACTCGTGTTCGGGTGTGAGGTGCTCCGGCATATGCCCGTTCGGGGGAGTTGCTGACTTCATGGGGTCAACGGTCGCGGACTGTGCGTAGCGTTGACCAGCAGCGACGTACTGACGGGTGCGGGCTGTACACGTGGGCGGCGCGCTTGTACCTGGTGGTTGGCGTGACCGTTTCGCGGGCCGTGCGTTGGGCGGGCGGAGTCGGGTGACTGTGGTGGTCGTACGGGAGGAGCTGCGGCGTGGACGACGAGGTTCAGCAGCCGGAGTACGAGGTCGGGACGGGCATGCTGTGCGTGTTCGGGCGGCAGGTGAAGCTGTTCCGGGTGCGGGTCGGAATGGACCGTGCCGAGTTGGGTTCACGGACCGGCTACTCGGCCGCAACGATCGCGTCGTTCGAGCAAGGGAGACGTATTCCGCCCCCGAGGTTCATCGACCAGGCGGATGAGGTGCTGGGAGCGGGCGGGGTGCTGAGCGCGAGCAAGGAGGAGGTGGCTCGGGCCCAGTATCCGGCGTTCTTCCGGGACGCGGCCAAATTGGAGGCTGAGGCGGTCGAGCTTCACGTATATGCCAACCAGGCCGTGCCTGGACTGCTGCAGACTGAAGAGTACGCGCGAGCGGTGTTCACGAATTGGCGGCCTCTGCTGCACGAAGACGTGGTCGAGCAGAGGGTGACAGCGCGCCTGGCCCGACAGGAGATCTTCTGCCGCAGGCAGTTGCCTACCATCAGCTTCGTCATCGAGGAGTCGGTCCTGCGGAGGCCGCTGGGCGGGTGGGGCGTGATGCGGGGGCAGTTGGAGCAGATCCTGCTCCAGGGCCAGCGGCGTAACGTGGAAGTTCAGGTGCTGCCGACCGAGCGGGACGAGCACGCAGGATTGGCTGGTCCGTTCACCTTGATCGAGACGAAGGAAGGGCGGAGGATCGCGTACGTGGAGGCTCAGCAGGACAGCCGCCTCTACACGGCGCGGAAGCCAGTCCGGGAGATCGAGGAGCAGTACGGGCTCCTTCGGGCCCAAGCGCTCACTCCGCGCGAGTCGCTGGCCGTCGTCGAGAAGTTGCTTGGAGAGAGATGAACGTCGAACAGCCTGTACCTGAGTCGGCCTGGTTCAAGAGCAGTTACAGCAGTGGGGCTGGCGGCGAATGCGTCGAGGTCGCCGCCCGCCCCGCCAGCGTCCACGTCCGCGACTCGAAGGACACCACCCGAGCCACACTGGCTGTGGCTCCCACGGCGTGGACCGCGTTCGTCGAGTTCGCGGCACTCTGACAGGGCGGAGGCCTCGGCAGGCGCGGTGCTTGCCGGGGCCTCCGCACGTGTGCGCCTCCTCTGGGGACCGCTCGAACCGGATTTGTACAACTTGGCGCCCAGAGAGCGGAGTTACTGTAAGTTCCCGCTATGAATGAGGGCAAAGCGAGCGAGAACCCCGAGTCCCGCTTCTCTGTGGCGCTGGTGAGCGCGGCCAGGCTTCCTGGCGTCCGTATCCACCGGGAGGCGTACCTCCGGAAGGCGCTGGCACGCTATTGCTCCGACGACGAGATCCGTGTGGCCGTCGAAGAGACCCCCGCGGCGGCCGGCATCTCCGTCGACGTGCTGGACAAGGCGGCCAACGACTCCATCCGCTTCGAAACCACCAAGGTCAGCGCGCTCTCCGCCGCCGCCGGACTGCCCGGTTTCATGGCCCTCCCCGCCACCGTGCCCGCCGACCTGGCCCAGTACTTCGGCCACATGCTGCGTATCGCGCAGAAGCTCGCCTACCTCTACAGCTGGCCCGACCTGTTCGCCGACGACGGTGATGACGTCGACGACGCGACCATGGGGGTGCTCACGCTGTTCTTCGGCGTGATGTTCGGTACCCAGACGGCGAACGCCGCCGTGGGGAAGGTCGCCGAGATGATGGCGAAGCAGGTCGCCAAGAAGCTGCCCCAGAAGGCACTCACCAAGGGCGTCATCTACCCCGTGGTGAAGAAGGTCGCGGCCTACGTCGGCGCCGAGATGACGAAGCAGACCTTCGCGAAGAGCGTCTCGAAGGCCATCCCCGTCGTCGGGGCCGCTGTGTCCGGCACGCTCACCTTCGCCACCTACCGTCCCATGGCCAAGCGGCTGAAGAAGCACCTGGCCGACTCGGAACTGGCGAAGCCGACGTACCGAATCGTGGTGGTGGAAGCCGAGGACGTTCATGAGTCCTTCGTCGCCGAACATGCCGAGAGCCGTGCCTCGGAGGGGACTGCCCTCACCGCAGAGCGTCCTCGGTCCTCGTAGCCCACCCGCTGTGAGAGGCGAAGGGGGAGGCACCTCCCGGCCCTCCCCTGTCCCGCATGCTGAGGCGCCGACATCCTGAAGCCCGCCTGTGGTCCATGCACCACCCCGGTGCGACGCCTACAAAGAGGACCGCTACCACCAGGCCGTCTGGGAGCCCCTGCTCACCTGATCGACGAATGGCGGCCGGACAGAAGGCTGAACGCGTCGCGGGCCTGGTTCATGGCTTCGGCCCGGTGCGTGTCGAACCTGGGCAGGGCTTCGGCGCTGAGGCGGGCGACGGCAACCCGGAGGGCGGCGGGGCTCTTGTCCGGTGTGGGAAAGAGCCGCCCCGCTGGGGCGTCGGTGAGCGTGATCATGAGCGGCGTTCCTCTGCCGAGCGGTCTGTCGTCCCGGTCGGTGAGTGCAACGCCCGTCGTGCCGCACTGATGAGACGGTGTGCGTCAGTGCCGTACACGGCGGACTCCCGGAGTGTCTTCCAGGTGCGCAGATAGGTGTCCACGCTGGCTTCGTCGTCGATCCACAACTCCGCGTGCCAGTTCTCGACGATCACCTGACGGTCGTCGTAGATCCAGAAGGCGGTGGCGGGGGGCACCTTGAGCGAAGCGGACAGCGGGATGATCCCCAGCTCCACCGTGTCCAGGCCGACGGCTCCCGCGAGGCGGTCGAGCTGTGCGGCGAGCACGGACGGCGGACAGATCAAAGCGTGAAGGGCGGCTTCCCACAGGATGAGGTGGAAACGTTTCGACGAGTCGTACAGCACCTCTTGCCGCTTCATACGTGACCGCACCGCCGCCTCGGTGTCGCGCGGTGATCGCTGGAGCTCCGCGTATCTCGAGAAGATCGACCGCGCGTAGTCCGGGGTTTGGAGAATCCCGAAGACCATGGAGGACTCCCAGCCACGGAACACGGATGCGTCGGCATGGGCGCTGAGGTGGGTGTCCTGGACGGCCTTGTGCCCCGAGGCGAGCTGCCGCCGCCATGAGCGGATGTGCGACTCGAAGCCCCTCAGGCGCGCGAGCAGTTCGTCGTACGCCTCGGGCCGGCCGGTAGCGTCCGCCCACTTGCACAGGTCATCGGGCGTGGGCGTCTGCCTGCCGTTCTCCAGTCTGCTGACCTTGGACTTGTTCCACCCGTACTGCTCGGCCAGCTCCGTACCGGTGAGCCGGCCCCCAGGGGCGGAGAGCCGGAGTTCGCGCAGCCGTACCCCGAGTGCTTCTCGTGCCTGCTGGTAGTCCGTGCTCACCGGAGTGCACCTGCCTCAGTCCTCCTTCGCGGTCAGCCGTGCCGCGAACTCCTCGTACGGGACGGCGCGATGCAGCGCCGCGTCGCGCGTCATGGCGTACCGCAGTACCGTAGCGGGCTCCGTGATCAGCTCGACGCTGACCAGGTTGTCGGCCTCGTCGAAGTTGAGCAGCGCGACCAGCCGGGAGTCGAAGATCCAGAAATCTTCGCCGGGTAGCCCGAGGCGGTCGGCGTCCTCTCGCCACAGATTGAGGATCTTCTCACCGACGGCGCTGTTGCGACGCGCGTTGTCGAGTAGATACAGCTGGCCTGCCGTAGGCGGGTTGTCGACGATGCGGACACGCTCGAACCGCTTGCCGAGCGCGCTCTGCTTGCGCCGCTCGGCGCACCATTCCGCATTGACCCCTTCCCAGTTGACGGGCTCACCGCGCGTGAACTGGGCGTAGGTGTCAGTGACCTCGTCCGACGCGTATCGGCGGCGCGACTCCAGGCGCCACGCAGTGTGCTCGAACTGTGTGAAGAGTCGGTCGAACTCTTCCAGCCCGATGATGTTCGGCACGCGGACGACCTCCTTCGGGCCGAAGTCGACCAGCAGCTCGCGCGGCACCACGATAGGCACCTCGCCCTCGTCCAGGTGCCGGAGCCGGGCGATGTCGTCGGGGTCGGTGAGGGCGGGGCCGTGCACGATGACCTCGCCCGTGTCGAGGTCTTCATGAATGGACGGGCATCCGTTGACGCCGCTGCCCGTGCCGTTGAAACGCAGTCGTCGAGTCATGATCACACTTTCCCTCGGGGACTGATCTCCCAGGCTTCCACGGGACGACCGCCCTGCGCTCGGGCTTCGGTTGGCCCAATCAGCAACTGCACGCAACCTTGCCGAAGAGTGGAGCAACTTCGCGCAACTCTCATGGCGCCGCACAACAGCTTTTCTCTACCGTCGGGTTCATGGCTGGAGCTCACCAGGCGTGCGACGCCGATCCCTCCGTGACTACCGAGTGTCTGAGGTCGGCCCCTTCTCAGGCCGACATCGTGCTGCCGCCGTTCGCCGTCGATGCCGACTTGTCCTCTCCTCCTGGCCGTGGACCGTGCGGGCCGCGTCCCGAGCGACTCGGGCAGGCATGGCTTCGAGGGCGGCGAAGCCGGGACAGTGACCTGTTTCGGAAGGGGATCACGGCCTGCGCGTCCCCACACCACCGGTTCGTGAGGGCAGGACGATGAGCGCTGCGAACGCCGAGAGCGCCTTCATGTCCCCGGAATGTGGTGTCGCCGTCCGCCCCGGATACGAGGACCTGCACGCACGGTGCCGCCAGACGGAGGACGTTCCCCTGCCCTACGCCGTCGGACTCCTGCTCGTCCACCGCTGCACTTGCCTGTGCCACGGCTACAACCGTCAGAGAACCACCCGAGTTGCCCGTTCCAGCCAGGTCACCCGGTAGCTCTTGCCGGGACGGCATCAGCAAGGCGCCCGAACCGCGCGTCAAGCCCCCAGGCAGGCCGGCAGCGGAACGGGCTGCAACCCGAACGACACGACCCGCTTCCGAAGGAGTGATCCATGACCGTCACACTCGACCGGCCCGTAAGCACCCGCACACGGGATCCGAAGGAACTCCTCAACGCCGTCCAGCCGCGCATCAAGCACCTGACGATCAACGTGCTGGACGGTGGCATGACTCTCTGGGACCGCGAGGTGGCCCTGCTGCTGCGCGACCACACCATGGTCCGCGAGATGGCCGAACGCGTCCTCGGCAACGCCGTCATGTACACCATCGGCTGCATGGAGCATCCCGAGGTCCACCTGGGCGTCGGCAGACTCGTCGACATCGGCGTTCACCAGCTCATCCTCGACACGCCCGTATGGTGGGCACTCTGCGACGCCTACAACGAGGGCCGGTACAAGCATCACGCCCCGTTCATCGAGCGCCGCCGCGACGGCCTGTGCCTGCGCACGGCGGACTTCCTGAAGTCCGTCGGCTTCGACATCGACGAGGAGCTGTGGGCGATCGACGGCACGGACTGCTCGCCGTGCGACAACAAGGTCCCCGACAGCCACTGACCGGCCCTACGGCCCTGCCCCTGTCCTCGGTCCCCAGGAGGACGGGGGCCGGCCCTTGCGAAGAGGAGTCGCCTTGCCCGTACCACACGACATCGCCGCCGAGACGGAGCTGTGGGACACCTTCGCCGCCTCCGCCTTCAAGGAAGATGTGGAGCCGAGCTTCTGCTGGACCCAGTACGCCGATCACGGACCCGGCCCGGAGCTACTGGGCGACCCGCGCACCGTGCTGGAGATCGGCTGCGGCACCGGCCGCGCCCTCGCCCACCTCGCTCAGCGCGGCCTCGCGACCCGGGGTGTCGACCTGTCTCCCGTCATGGTCGAGAAGACCACCGTGAAGTGGGCCGGGACCGGCGCGGAGTTCGTGTGCTCCGAGGTGCTGGAGTACCTGAGCGGGCACGAGGAGACGTACGACGCGATCTACTCGGTCTTCGGAGCCGCGTGGTTCACCGACCCGGGCCGTCTCCTCCCCCTCGTCCGCCGGCGGCTGGAACCCGGCGGCGTCTTCGTGTTCTCGCAGCCCCCGGCCATCCCCGGCGCGTACGGGCCGCAGGGCATGTACAAGGGAGGGTTCGCCGGAAAGGCGATGTTCACCTACCGCTACAGCTACCGCCCGGCCGTCTGGGAGCGCCTGCTCACCCGGGCCGGGTTCGCCACAGCCGACGCGCGGGTTCTCGACGCGCCTCACCCCGGGCACATCGGGACGCTCCTCGTTCGCGCGGTCGCTCCGTGACGGACGCGGCCGAGAGACTCCCCATCGGCGGCGTGACCTACTTCTCGCGGGACACGCCGCTCGGTTCGGTGCTGCCCGACATGTTCCACGAGGACGACCGGCGGTCCGAGTTCTGCTCCCCGGAGCCCGACTCCACCCGCCACCAGGTCGACCACGCCCTGACCGTCGCCGAGCAGCACGCCGACCGGCCGCTGTTCCTGTTCGTCAACGTCTCCGCCACCCACGGCCACTACACCGGTGAGAGCGGCGACTCCTGGTAGTCCCAGGCCGCCGCGCTCGCGTACGCGGACGAACACCTCGGCCGCTTGGTCGACGGGCTCACCTGCAGGAAGAGATGGCTGATCATCATGTACGCCGACCACGGCGACGCCTTCGGCGAGGACGGCTACCACGGCCGTGGCATCGCCCACCCGACCGTGCTGAACGTGCCGTTCGCGGCTCTGCTGTCAGAGTAGGCGGCTACGCTCCCCGTCCATGACCGACTCATCCCGACGAGGGGCGATGCGCGACGCCGCCGTCATCGTGGCCCGGGACGCGGACGGCACGGTCGCCGTCCTGACCGCCGAATTTCCCCAGCACGGCGGCGAGTACGTGTTCCTGCCCGGAGGGCGCCGGGAGGACGGCGAGACACCGGAAGAATGCGCGCGGCGCGAACTGCGCGAGGAAGCCGGCGTCACCGCTCGGACCTGGCAGCCCCTCGGCTCCTACGCCATCACCCTGAACTCCACGGCCCGCGTCCACCTCTACCTGGCCGAAGGTCTCACCTGCGGCCCGCAACAGCTCACGCCCGGCGAGGAGGGCTTCACACTCATGTGGTGGCCTGTGCCGGACGCGATCAGGGCCGCCACCGAAGGACGCTTCCTGCTGCAAGGGGGACCGCTGGCACTGCTGCTGGCCCAGCAGGTCATCGCAGCCTGAGTTCGTCAGGTGCACCTGCCGGTCCGTGGTGACGGAGGTCCCCCTCGGAGTCGGCAGACTCGTCGACATCGGCGTTCACCAACTCATCCTCGACACGCCCGTATGGTGGGCACTCTGCGACGCCTGCAACGAGGGCCGCTACAGGCACCACGGCTCGCTCATCGAGCGTCGCCGCGACGGACTGCGCCTGGACACCCTGTTGGCGCGGCGAACCACCGTGCGTACTCGGACACCCGCTGTCCACTCTCGGGAGAGTTTCGTATTGTAGATTCGTACGTCGGTTCGGCGCCTGACTGTGAAACGGGCGTATGACGGGGGAAGCGTGACGGTGGCGGGAGTCTGGCGGGCGGGGTGGGACTTCGTCGCCCTCGACTTCGGGGAGTTTCGAGGGGCGAGGGGCGCCATCGAGGACCTCGTCACCCAGATGTCCGCGGACGAACGAGTACCCGTACGGTCCCCAGGCCTCCATGACAACCTCACCCGGTGAGCACATGGTCAACGCCTGCGGGAGACGGAGGCTGGGCACGTCGCACGGCTGCAGTGACGCCACTGTGTCGCACCCCTCTCGGGTGCGGTCCGGTGTTCGCCGTCGGGCGCGCTCTTGTCGGGGTCCGGCAGCTCCAGGCGACGAGCCCGTTCAGGCCAGGGCACTACAGGCATGCGAGCGAACCTGCGAGGTTCAACACGGCAGTGGAGAGCAGGGAACCATGACAACGGGTCGCGAGTCGACGCAGATGAAGCTCAACCAGGTGCCGATCGACCCGAGCAGCGAGGGCAGCCCCTCGGGGTTTTCCGGGGGACAGAAGGATCTCGCGTCCTCGCCCGCCGAGAAGAAGGCCGCGGCCCGGGCGATCGAGCAGCACATCGAGCCGGACACGAAGAAGGCCGGGAACTGGGCTGACGAGCAGAGTGCCGAGGTCGTCAGGGCGTTCGATGCCAAGGACGGCCACGGTTGGGTGACGTCCTCGGCAGTCAAGAAGGCCCACGGGAAGTGGGGCGACCAGGTTGAGAGCCTTATGCAGCGGCTCGCATCGGAGAAGGCTGCCCTGCGCAGTGTCAACAACGTCTTGCAGGGGACGGATTTCGGAGTGCGCTCGCAGGTGCGCGCCTCGTCAACGCTGGACGACTTCTGACAGCGATCAGTCCAGCCGCCCGAAGTTCACTGTCGACGAGCAGCACCAGGGGGATCATGCCGACCTACTACGAGATCATGACGACCGACCTCTCCACACTCACTACCGCGGCCGAGCGGTGGGACGGCATGGCCGAGGAGTTCCACAAGCAGGAGAAGGCCTACCGGCGAGACGTGCACGGCATATCCATGGGACGGACCTGGGTGGGGCTGAGCGCGGACGTTGCGAGTCGCACCTTCGACATCACACTCAAGGAGTTCCAGAACGCGCAGACCGAGGCCAAGGGAATCGCTTCGCTCTTCCGAGACGCGCACACGCAGTTCGTGGACCTCCGCAAGAAGTTGGAAACGGCCCGAGATGAAGCCGTGGAAGCCGGCATGAGAGTGTCGGAGCAAGGCTTCGTCTCGTATGACACCTCGGGGTTCACGCAGGGCGAGCATCAGGCCCTGGCACACGATCCCGAGTACCAGGAGAGCATCAGCAAGTCCGTCAATTCCTGGCAGCAGCGCATCAATGGGTGCGTCAAGAACGTGAGCGATGCCGACGAGGGCGTCCAGGTGGCCTTTGCCGCCGTCGTGAAGGACTCCGACGCGACCGACGGCACGACGAACGGTTTCAACGGCAGAGCCAAGGGTGACATCGAGAAGTACGAGGCGGACGAAGCCAAGGACATCGCCACCCGCATCGACTCCGGCAAGGCGACGGCAGCCGACTACAAGGAACTGAAGCGACTCTTCGACGACAACTCGGGCAGCAAGGCGTTCAGTCAGACACTGCTGGATGAACTCGGCGCACGCGGCACGCTGAAGCTTTCCAACAACCTCACCAGCCTGGGCCACTACGGAGACAAGGAGCACGCCGGACGGTACGGCGAGCTCGAGCACGGCCTCGCGACGACGCTCGCCACCGCGACCCGCAACCCGCATTCGGCCTTCTACAAGCACTTCCGTGCGGAGATGCAGGAGGCCGGGGTGGGGCATTTCAAAATCGACGGCCTCAGCCCGATTCCGGACGAGAAGGTTCGCGGCTATCAGAGCCTGGCCACGCTGATGCAGCAGGGACACGGGTACTCCGGGCAGTTCCTCGAGGATACCGCGGACGACATCCGGCACGCGGAGGAGTCCTACGAGGCGAAAGGCAACCTCCAGTCGATCTGGGCTCTGCGTGACGACTTCAGCGGCAAGGACCGCGGCTGGTTCGCCAACGACCCGTACGACGGTGTCCTGGGCATCATGTCCAAGGACCCCGAGACCAGCACCGAGTACTTTGACCCGGCGCACAGCGACAACCTGGAGTACGCGCTCCGCGGCCGGGATTGGGATACCGTCGTCGACCACTTCGCGACTCCGCCGGGGGGCACCACCATCGGCCCGCCGGTCATGGCGGAGGACGGCGACGTGCGGAAGGGTTTCGGCGCGGCCCTGGAGGCCGCCACGACCGGGGAGACCCCCGGTTACTATCACCCGGTCGGACGGCACACCGAACCGCAGGCACGAATCCTGCAGAGCACCATCGACGCGCTGAACTCGCCAGACCCGAAGCAGGACCTGGCACAGAAACTGCCGACGAACCTCAATCACCCGCTGGCCCACATCCTGACGTCATACACGTCGGACACGCATGAGATCAACGCACAGAGCGACTCCCGCTTCGAGAATCCTCTGGGAACGGCGGGATCAACCTGGAGCGACGAGAACGGGGCACACATCACCGTAGCGCGCGATCACCTCACCAAGGTGATGCGGGGGATCGCCGACGATCCCACGGCCTTCGGGCACGTGTACGGGGCGGAACAGCGCCACGCTCACGACGTACTGGCGGCCATTCCGCAGGAAGCCGGGAAGACGGAAATCGAGAACCGCATCAGCGACTGCTCGCGGGCCATGGGCGCCTACGACGGAGTTCGCGCGGACATCATCTTCGACGAACGGTTCCACAAAACACAGTGGGCCGCCGACTTCAACCACGGAATCGGCACCGCGTACAGCACGGCTCTGATGTTCAACCCCGTGGCCGATCTCTCTCCCGTGGGAGACCTCGGCTCCAAGGCGATCGATGTGTGGGCGTATGAATCCAACAAGGAGCACACCGCCGAAGCGAACCTCAAGGCCACGGCCGACAATGTCAGACTCTACGGCGCCGGTCAGCATGATGTTGAGAAATTGGTCAGGGCCTGGGGAAACAGTCGTGGCCATGACATCAATAGCGAGTGGACAAAACATCTGGTCCACACCGGTCAGGGTGACTACGACTGGGGGCGTGATCGCGCGCTCGATGTCCTCCGCGCGGACCGGTGACACCGGGGCCTGGCTCCGTTCGAGAGAGAAAGAGCACAATGAAGATCATTGCGAGTCGGAGGGGCCGGGTCGCCTGGGCCCTGGGAGGCATCCTGTCGGCCTTGGGGATTGCGGCACTGACTCTGTACAGCACGGGTGCGTACGCCTCCTGGCGCGACCAGCGCTCCCTCGACTCGGCGTGCGACGGCACGTTGGCTCAAGGAGGACTCGATGCGGCCCTCAACTCGACGCATGCGCGTGCCAGGGCCGATGACCCGGACTACCTCGCCTCCTGCCTGATCAACAGGCCGGACACCCGTCAGCATGGTGGCGCCCTGCAGATCAGGCTCCGCTGGAGCAACCAGTCGGCCACTCTCGCGGCCCTCGCACCGTTCGGTCAGAACGCCAACGGCGTCAAGGGGCAGGCGGCACCGCTCGGCAGCGGCTGGCCGGGCGTCATCCGGTACGACGGAACCGCGCAGGTCGTGGTGGCGCTCGACTGCCAGAACGCCAAGGGCAAGGCGCTGCTGGCATACGGAGACCTCATCCGTTGGCCGGAGGACGCCGAGGCGACCGGCCCTGTCCTCACTGGGCTCGGCCGCGTGACCACCGAGACTGCTCAGAAGGCTGCGGACAAGTACGGGTGCCTGGCGAAGGGCGGCACCCGGCTCACCCACGTCTCGGAGCCGACCCCGCCTCGAAGCATGGCTCCCCGGAGCCTCGCCACGGCCCAGGGCTCCTGCACCGGGCTTCGGGGAATCGCCGGCCAGGCGGCCGAAGCCGGGGTGCCGGATGCCGTCGCATACCCCGAGGACACCGACACTCCACAGGTCAACTGCTACCTCTTCACCCCGGACAAGAAGCCGGGCTACGGGCTGTACGCCTACTACGGAGCACTCGCCAAGGACTTCCAGTCCTCCGACTCCCTCGAGCACACGGACGACTACGCCTCGGCCACCGCACACTGCCCCCGTTCCGCACAGGAGGCGGTCTTCGTGCTCTACCGCCTCTATGACAGGGAGACCGACAGCTACCCGGTCACTCACTACTCCGACCAGTTCGCCCGAGCGGCGCTGAAGACCTTCGCCGCCCACGAGGCGAAACTGCGCGGCTGCACCGGCGTTCACCTGGCTTCCAGCCCCTGAGCTTGGTGTTTGACCTCGATCTCGCGCTCGGCGCCCATCCGCATCCTCGTCGGTGACGGAGGGCACTTCACCGTGTGGCCCGACACCGTCGGCATCGTCCGGGACCGCGTGGGCAGCCACCCCGAGCTGGCCGACAGCAAGCCGACCGCCTACGGCCCACTCGACGTCTTCCACCGGGCGTGACCCGTCGCCCGCCCTACCGGCCCGGCACCGGTCCGACGGCCCTGGTCGGGGCTCCGGCCGTCCAGGGTGCGGACGCTGTCGGTTGATCGATCGTTACCGAGGGGGTATACAGCGTAAGGGACAGCGGGCGCCCGTTCGGCGGACGGGCGTTCCCGGCACGGAAGGCGTCCTGTCGTCGCCGTCCGGAGGCGGTGACCAGCGCAGACCGTGAGAGGGGGCGGGCCGTGTTCGGCCTCCGGCCAGTCGACGGGTTCCCCCGGACGATCCGGCTCCCGCCGGCGCTCTGCGGGGTGCGTGACGTGGCGACTGAAGCCGCCGGGGCCGACCTCGGCCCGGATGGCCTCGGCGGGCTCCTCGGGAAGCGTCACGGTGTACTTCTCGGTTGCCATACCGTTGACCACCGAGGGGCCGATCGGGCAGCCGACCGACACCCAGGCACCCGAACGATCGAGTACGAGCGGTGGCGGAGGCCACCAGAGGGAGAGCGTGACCGGTAATGGCCCAGCAGCCGCCCCTCCTCCGCGATGTCATCGACATCAAGGAATCCATCTCCACCTCGGACTTCGTGCTGTCCCTCTCCGAGGCCACGACACCCGAGGGCGCCGGACACGCGCTCAAGGACTACGTCGTCACGGAGCGGCTGCTGGAGAACTTCGACGAGGCGCTCGACCTGATCAAGGCAGCCCTGGACGGGCACCGCTCCAAGGCCGCCTATCTCCACGGCTCCTTCGGTTCCGGTAAGTCGCACTTCATGGCCGTGCTGTACGCACTGCTCAGCGGCAACCCGGCCGCCCGCGCCCGCACCGAGTTCGACCCGTTGCTGACCAGGCACGAGTGGCTGGCCACGGAGGGCAAGACGTTCCTGCTCGTGCCGTACCACATGCTCGGCGCGAAGGCCCTGGAACAACGTGTCCTCGGTGGATACGTGCGGCACGTCAAGCGGCTGCACCCCGACGCGCCGACGCCGCAGGTGTATCGGACGGACGGCCTTTTCGACGACATCCGGGCCGACCGCGACAGCTACGGCGACGAGGCCGTCATCCGGCGCCTCGGCTCAGCAGGTGCCGACGACGACGAAGACGAGTGGGGCGAGAGCTTCACCTGGACCCCCGAACTCCTCGACACGGCGTTGGCCGCCGAAGAGGTGCACGAGGCCGGTGAGGCGCTCAATCTGGTCACCCCCTCCACCCCCTCCGAGCTGCGAGCCCGCCTCGTCCAGGACGCCATCACGCACCTCTCCCCGAGCTTCGCCAAGAACGCCGCCGAGGACGAGCACGGGTTCATCTCCCTCGACGCCGGTCTCTCCGTCATCGCCGAGCACGCCAAGTCGCTCGGCTACGACGGGCTGATCCTCTTCATGGACGAGCTGATCCTCTGGCTCGCCACCCTCATCCACGACCAGAAGTTCGTCGCCCGCGAGGCCAGCAAGATCACGAACTTCGTGGAGGGCGGCGACGCCCGCCGCGCCATCCCCGTCGTGTCGTTCATCGCCCGCCAGCGCGACCTGCGCGAACTGGTCGGCGAGGAAGTGTCCGGGGCCGCCGAGTCCTCCATCCAGGACACCCTCAACCTGGCCTCCGGCCGCTTCGACAAGATCACCCTGGAGGACCGCAACCTCCCGCAGATCGCCCACGCCCGCCTCCTCAAGCCGAAGGACGCCGAAGCGGAACGCCTCGTCGACGCGGCCTTCGCGCAGACCAAACGGGTCGGCACCCAGGTCTGGGACACCCTCCTCGGCTCCGAGAAGGGCACGACCGGCGCGGACGCGGAGTCGTTCCGGCTGACGTACCCCTTCTCGCCCGCCTTCATGGACACCCTCGTCCACATCTCCTCCGCCCTCCAGCGCTCCCGCACCGGTCTGAAGCTCATGGGGCAGCTCCTCGCCGACCACCGCGACGAGATCCGCCTCGGCCAGCTCATCCCGGTCGGCGACCTGTACCCGGTGATCGCGGAGGGCGGCGACAAGCCGTTCACCGACAGCCTCAAGGTCGTCTTCGAGGCCGCCGACAAGCTCTACAAGACCAAGCTGCGTCCGTACCTCCTCAGCTCCTACGACGTCACCGAGGACGACGTCGACCAGTACCTCCACCGGCCCGACACCCTCGGCGACCCGCAACTCGCCAACCGCTGCCGCCTCTTCGCCGGCGACAACCAGCTCGTGTGCACGCTGCTCCTGTCCGCCCTCGCGCCCAGCGTGCCCGCGCTCTCCGAACTCACGATCCGCCGGCTCGGCGCGCTGAACCACGGCTCGGTCACCGCGCCGATCCCGGGCAGCGAGGTCGGCATCATCAAGAACAAGGTCGCGGAGTGGGCGGCCCGGTTCCCCGAGATCAAGGAGACCGGCACCGACACCAACCCGGGTGTCCGCCTTGAGCTGTCCGGCGTCGACGTCGACTCCGTCATCGCCAACGCCCAGGTCAACGACAACCCCGGCAACCGGGCCGCCCTCGCCCGCCGACTCCTCTCCGAGGAACTCGGCGTCGAGCACGGCCAGTTCGCCGACGAGCTGAACCTCACCTGGCGCGGCACCGCCCGCACCGCCGAGGTCGTCTTCGGCAACGTCGCCGACGAGGACGAGCTGCCCGACCACGACCTGGTGCCGCAGCAGGAGGGCTACTGGCGGATCGCCATAGACCTCCCCTTCGACGAGGGGGAGTGGGGCCCCCGCGAGGACGTCAACCGCATGCAGCGGGTACGCGAACGGCAGCAGGGCGAACGCTCCCGCACCCTCGCCTGGCTGCCCGCCCACCTGTCCGCGCAGCGCCTCGCGGACTTCCGGCGCCTCGTCGTCATCGACAAGGCCCTCGCCGACGAGCACCGCTTCGACACCCAGTACGCCGGCCACCTCAACGCCGACAACCGCAGCCGCGCCAAGGGCCTGCTGGAGACCCAGCGCGACGCCCTGCTCAAGCAGGTCAAGGGAGCCTTCAAGCAGGCGTACGGGCTCGCGCAGAAGCAGACCGCCGACGTGGTCGTCGACTTCGACGACCACCTGGTGGCGCTGCCCGACGTCGACGACCTCACACTCTCCTTCGGCCAGTCCCTGCACGACGGCATCCGGCACGTGGCGGGCAAGCTGCTCGCCCACCAGTACCCGGCCCACCCCGACCTCGACCCCGACGCGACCGGCACCGCCGTCAGGCCCGCCGACGCGCGCAAGGTGTTCACCCACGTACGGGCCGCCGCCGAGGCACGCGACGGGCGCGTCGAGGTCCCGGCGGGCGACCGCAGGCTGATGCAGCGCATCGCCGGCCCGCTGCGCCTCGGCCAGCAGAAGGAGGCGTACTTCGAGCTGTCCCGCTACTGGGGCGACCACTTCCGGCAGCTCGCCAGCGCACAGGGCGTCACCGGCGACCTCACCCTGATCACCCTCACCGACTGGACCGACCAGCCCGAGCCGCGCGGCCTGCCCGACTTCCTCACCCGCCTCGTCGTCGCCTCCTTCGCCGAGACGGACGACCGGGTCTGGGTGCGCGGCGGCACCGTCCTCGACCCCGCGCCCGAACTGTCGGCGGTCAAGGACCACGACGCGCTGCGCAGCCAGCCGCTGCCCGGCGAGGACGACTGGACCACCGCACGGCAGCGCTACGAGACGATCTTCGGGGAGAAGGCACCCACCCTGCGGCGTGGCCGCATGGTCAACCAGTTCGCCCGCCAGATCACCGAGTCCGCCCGCACCCACAAGGAGGACGCCGCCGAACTCGTCCGCCGACTGGAGGAGCACGCCGCCTTCCTCGGCCTCGACGAGACCGACGACACCGGACGCCTCGCCCTCGCCCGGCGCTCCCTCCAACTCCTCGACAAGCTCACCGGCGTGGCGGTCCAGGGCGGGGCGGGGGCCAAGAAGACCGTCGAGGCGCTCGCCGGGTTCGACCTGGGCGCGGTCAGCGCCGACCGGTACGGCACCTCGATCAAGCAGGCCGGCAGCGTCGCCCGCGCCGTCACCGAGGCGTCCTGGCACACCCTGGAACTCGCCACCGGGCTCGGCGCGGAAGGCGCGGCCCTGCTCGACTCGCTCCGCAACGTGGCCCGCGGCGACCAGCGCACCGCCGACCTGCGCGAGACCCTGAAGCGCACCGAACGCGAGATCCTGGCCCTGATCAAACGCAACCAGGCAGCCGCCACCCCGCCGCCTGCTCCCGCCCCGCCCACGACGGTCACGGACCCGCACACCACGGCCGACGACCTGTCCCTGAACACGCCGACCAGCGACCCGCGCATCCCCTACACCCAGCAGCCCGCCCCCGCCCAGACCACCGGCACGGCAGGGCGGTCCAGGGGGGGGGGGGGGGGGACCCCCACCCAGCCGGCGTCAAGGGAACCATAGGACATAC